>NZ_APNH01000007.1 GCF_040361275.1 Salinisphaera sp. T31B1
GCCGCGCGAAAAGTTCTAGATGGTTTGAGGCTGTCGCCCAACACCAACTAGACGACATTTGTAGGTATAGGACGCTGACAAGCGCGGATTGCCTACAAATATGAATGCGTCGTTCATGTCGCCCTCAGGATCGATAGCCGCTTTGACCGGTCGCGATCACAATAGGTTGTAGGCCTGCGGCCGGACACACACAACATGTTGACAATGCTCCGGAGCGGGCGCATATTCATATGGCACGCTGTGAAAATTGTCACTCGATAACCCGGAAGCGGTGATCGCCACGCTCTACCGATAGCCCATCCCGCACCCAAGACACCCTAAGCCCGCCACGAGCGGGCTTTTTTATGCTCGCTATCTGGCCGGCATACAAAAGCCTGTTTCGATTTGCCCAATACCCAATCGCGGACACGCAACGCGATAGAACCTTCGGCACAGCCGCGACGGTGAGGGCGCTTATCTCCTCCGATGCCCTGAATGGGGTATCTCGCATTGGCCTCGGCAAACCCGGGGCCTGTTTTATTTCAGGAGTCGCCATGGCACGCATCAACGAATCGGTGGCCGGCGGCGCGAACGTGCTGGCGTTTCTGGACATGATCGCCCGGGCCGAGATTGGCCCGGCGATGATGGCGGACCCGTTGGCCGACGACGGATATCGCGTGCTGGTCGGCTCGCTGCCGGGCAACGTGTGGGTGTTCACCGATTACGACGATCACCCGTTCGAGAAGCGCAAGGCGATCCAGTACTCGGACGGCGTGTATTCGTCGGCGGCGGGGCGGTATCAGATCCTGGTGCGGTATTGGCCGCACTATCGCGACCTGCTGGGCCTGCCGGATTTCGGGCCGGTGTCGCAGGACCGGTATGCGATCCACCAGTTCAAAGAGCGGCGGGCGCTGGACGACATCATAGCCGGCCGCGTTGAGTCGGCGATTCGCCGTTGCTCGAACATATGGGCGTCGATGCCCGGCGCTGGCTACAAGCAGCGCGAGCATAAGCTGGCGACGCTGCTGGGCGCGTTCGAGCAGGCGGGCGGGCGCATCGCATGATGATCGCGATCGCCGCTCTCGACGTTCTACTGACGCTGCTGCGGCCGCTTGTTCGCCTGGTCGAGTCGGTGGCCGTTGGATGAGCGACTCGACAACGTTCGAGCAAGTCGATGCGCCGCGGCGTTGGCTATGGCGGCGCCTGATGGCGTTTGCCTGCCTGGCCGTGATCCTGGTTGTTGCTGTGTTCGCTCTGCTGCATCCCATTCCAGAGGGCAACACCGGCGTGGTCACGACGATCATCTGGGTGTGCGCCGGGGTGATCGGGATGTACTACGGCAATAACACATGGACTGAGCACGTGGCGCTGCGGAGCCAGAAGTGATCGCCGCGCTCAGAGGCCTGCCGCTTTACATCATTCTGGGCCTGCTCGCCGCGCTGGCCACGACCGGATTTCTGCTACGCGGCGCATGGCAGGGCGAGGCTCGGGCCGAGGCGATCAACGATCAATGGCAGACGGCATTCGAGGCCCAGCAGCAGGCGGTGGCTGCATTGCGGTCCGAGCGCGCGGCGGCCGAACAACTTGTGCGCGAGACGCAGGCGGCGCGCGAGGCCGAGCAGGCGCGCGCGAATGAACTGCGGGGCGATCTGCAGGAGGCATTGAGCCATGACGACGAGTATCAAGCCTGTCATGACGTGCGTTTGCCTGCTGACGCTCTCGGTGCTATCGACCGCATGCGCGACCCGTCCGCCAGCGCCGGTAACGATTGAGCGTGTCAGCCCGCCTGCGGCCCTGTATGCAGGCGGCTGCCCGGGTCCTGCGCGAGCCGGCGACACGATCGGCTATCTGATCGAGGACTATGTGCCGGCATTGCTGGCGTCTATTTCGGACTGTGATGCTCGTATGGGAGCGATCGAGGCCTGGTCTACAGGCGGGGCGGACAGCGATGCGGACTAGCGCGCTACTTTTGATCATGGCGGCTGCGGCACTGCTGGCCGGGTGTGCGATGCGTGAGGCGGCGGTATCGGCGCCTGAGGCGCCGCGTGCGGACTACGCCGACGCGTTCAATGAGGGGCGCAATGACGCCTGGGCAGAGGCGTATGCCGCCGGCGGCCGCGATACGCTGGCGCGTATACGCAATAGCCAGCCGTTCAATCGGCCCGTGCCGTCGGATAATCATCGGCCAGACGAAGTGTCCTGGCTGCCTCGCACGCCAAAAATCGATGACGACCACTGGTGGGATAGCCGCAAGCGCAACTTTGAGCTGATCGAGGCCTGTCGCGACGCGGGGAAACTGAAAGACAAGCTGATTGAAGATATGCGAGCGACGGTGAGTCAGGCCCGATGAGCGATCGTACATGGCAAGTTATGTACGGCGTTGCGATCCTCATAGTCGGGATTGTGATCGGCAACGCGAACGATTCCTACCGAATCCTCGGCGAGAAAGCGGACAAAGCGGCCACGAAAGGCGATTTCACATCTCTGCGTAAAGACGTTCAAGCCGCCCTGGCGCTTAAGGGACAGGTTGATCGCAACACGCGCGACATCGGCGGGCTCGACAGCCGGCAGCGCTCGATCACGCAGACCCAGCAGATGCTGTGCGGGCTGCACGGCAAGCTGTGCCCGGTTCAGAATGCGCTGTGGTATCCACCCAGGCCATGGCCGCTGCTGCCCGCCGACTACGTCATCCGGGCTGCCATTGTGAAAGAACCCGTCCGCGTTGCCACGCTGACCATGAGCGGGCCTCGCGGCCTTGGCGCCGGCGGCGGCTGAATAGATGCGCCATGCAGCATATTAGGGCGAGGGGCCCCTGGGTTCTGGCGCCTTGTTTACGAATCGGCCGACTCGCGATTTTCGCCTAATTTTCGAGCCCATAGGGCAGCAGCAGCAGTCTAATCAATCACTTGGCACGCAACGGAAAAGAGGTGCACGCACTGCACATCGGCTGAGGTATTCCAGTGGGCGATACAGCGGACATCCGGAACGCCTACAACTGGAACGCTTCGAAGCTCGCGAAAGCGTTCGGTTTGCACCGCAACACGGTCATGAACCGCCTCAACGAGGCCGATATTCGACCGGTAGCGAAGCAGGGCAACGCGCCGTTGTACGCGTTGAAGGACGCCGGGCCGGCTTTGTTCGCGCATCACTTCGCGACCGGTAACGCGCTCGACCCCGACACGCTCGACCCGCAGTCGCGCAAGGCGTGGTATCAGTCGGAGAACGAACGGCTCGAGTTCGAGAAGGCGCAGCGGCATCTGGTGCCGGATGCCGACGTCGCCGCCGAACAGGCGTTGCTGGTCAAGGCGATCGTTAACGGCCTCGATAGCTTGCCGGATGTGCTCGAGCGCGAATGCGGGCTGAATGCCGAGCAGCTGGAAGCGGTGGTGGCCGAGATCGACGCCATGCGTGACCGCGTCTATATCGAGGCGTCGGAATGACCACGGCCAGCGCGGCAGCGATCCGGCGCGACGTGGCCGAATTGCTACGCCCGCCGCGGCGCATGCGCGTATCGGAAGCGGCGGCGCAGTACCTGCACGTGGTAGACGGCAGCGGCAACGTGCGGCTGTGGTCGCCGAGCATGACGCCGTACATGATCGAGCCGATGGACTGCCTGGCGTCCCGGCGTTACGACGCCGTGATATTTGTCGGCCCGTCGCGGTCGGGTAAATCGATGGCGCTGGTCGACGGGTGGCAGTGCTACTGCCGGACCTGCGACCCGGGCGACATGATGATCGTCCACATCAGCGAGACGAAGGCGAACGAATACAGCAAGATCCGCCTGGACCGCCAGCTGCGCAACAGCCCGGAAATGGCGAAGCAGATATCGCCCCGGGCGCATGACGACAACGTCTACAACAAGATTTTTCGCGACGGCAGCCTACTGGCCGTACGCTGGCCCACGAAAAACCTGTTCGCCGCCAGCGAATATCGGTTCGTCGCGTTCACGGATCTGGATCGGCTGGCCGCAAGCATCGACGGTGAGGGCGACGCCTTCACCATGGGCAGCAAGCGCACGCAGACGTTTTTGAGCCGAGGCATGGCCCTGGGCGAAAGCTCCCCCGGCGTCATCGTCCCGAACGAGCATCTGGACTGGCAACCGCCGCACGACACGCCGCACATGTTCCCGCCGCTGCGCGGGATCGTGAACCTGTTCAACGAGGGCGACCGTCGCCGCCTCTACTGGCAGTGCGACGGCTGCCGAGAGTGGTATCGCCCCGAGCACGAAAACTGGAACCTGGAAACCGGCCGGCCGGCGTGCCCGCATTGCGATCACGAGCCGGACGAAAGCGACAAGAAGCGGCTGAACAAAAACGCACGATGGGTGCCCGAAGGCTGCGCCCTGGATGCAGACGGCGAAATGCACGGCACGCCGCGCAAGACGCGCATCGCCTCATTCGCCATGGAAGGCCCAGCCGCTGGCTACCAGACATGGGAAAGCCTGGCCACCAAGCTGCTCAGCGCAGAACAGACATACGAACGTACCGGCTCTCAGGAAACGCTGCAGACCGTCGTGAATACGGACTGGGGCCGGCCGTTCTTTCCGAAGCGCCGTGTCGCGGCCCACAGCGGCAGCGCCATGGCCGCCCGGGCCACGGTCGAACGGCTCAAGGTCGTGCCGCCCGGCGTGCGGTTTCTCACCTGCACGATCGACGTGCAGGGCGGCAAGGACTCACGGTTCGTCGTTCAGGTGCATGGCCACGGCGCGCATCGCGAGCGATGGGTCATTGACAGGTTCAACATCAAGGAAGACCGCGGCCCGAAAGGCGAAGACGAGCCGACCCGGATCCGTCCCGCCACGCAGCCGGAAGACTGGGACGTGCTCACGCGCGACGTGCTGCCGCGCACCTACGCGCTGGCCGGCGAGCGCACGCTACGCATGCCCATCATGATGATCGGCGTGGACTCCGGCGGCGAATCCGGCGGCGCGGGTAGCGACAGCAGCGTGACGCGCCAGGCGTACGATTGGTATCGCCGCCTCGTGCGGGATGGCCAGAGCAAACGCGTGATGCTGCTCAAGGGCGCCACGCACAAACAGCAACAGCGCGTGCGGCTCACCGCCCCGGAAAGCCGCGGCAAGGCCGGCGCGAAAGGCGACATCCCGCTGTGGATCGTCGACAAGGACCAGCTGATCGAGGAAACGTACGGCCAGCTCCAGCGCGAAGAGCCGGGCCCAAACTATCTGCACACACCCGCGCAGAAAGCCGACAAGGACGATCACGGCATCGGCGGCTGGTGGTACGACGAACTCGTGTCGATGGTGCGCAACGACAAAGGCCGCTACGAGCGCCGCACGTCGCACGCCGCCAACGAAGCGATGATATTGCTCGCCTACGACCTGGCCGTGCTCACGCACCTGGGCGGCGACACGATCGATTGGGACAACCCGCCCGACTGGGCGAAGCCCTGGGACAGCAACCCTCTGCTCAAGAATCACGCGCTGCTGATGGCCCCGGTCCGTCGCCGACGGCCGCGGCGGCGGCAGAGCCGATATCTGAACAGGTGAGCCATGAGCGTAAAGCGGCGCCGACGTCTATGGCGCCGCTGGGCAAACGCCTGGCAGAAAATCGTAGGCAGCAAACCGACCAACGCGACCCCGGCATAGGACGCAAGCCATGACTCGAATCAACATCGTCGCGCCGGCCATGTCGGACGACGCAGCGCTCGACCTGATCCGCGATCTGGCGTCCATGGACTACAACGTCGATGCGCGCGGGCCGCTGTTCGGTGAGGCCGACGAGCCCGTGGTATTCGATACCGCGCCGCCCAATCCAGACGCCATGACGCCGAACGATCGCAAGGCCCACTACCAGGCCGAGGTGCTGCGCGAACAGCTGGCACTCATGCGCGATGAACATGCCGAGCGTATCGACGAGAGCGTGATCGCCGAAACCGGCTGGCACATCGTCGCCATGCGCGGCGAGCGGAGCGAATAGCTATGGCGTTGACCGAAGCCGAGAAGGTCCAGCGCCAGGAATGGCTGAACGAGCTCGAAGAGGCCCGCGCCTCGGGCGCGACGCGGATCCGTTACCGCGACCGCGACGTGACGTTCCGCTCGCTTGACGAGCTTGATCGACTGATCGGCGAAGCCCGCCGCGAACTGGCGTGCCAGACGCGCCGCCGCCGCCCGCGCACGTTCGCCGTCTATAGCCGCAAGGGCGTGTACTGATATGTCCGCAATCGTCGACCACAACGGCAATGCGTTCCGCCGTGTGGGCGGCGCCATGCCCACGCCGTACGAAGCCGGCGGCCAGGGCCGGCGCCTGCGTGGGTGGCTGGCCTCCGGCAGCGGGCCCAACGACGCGGCCACGGGCAATGCCCAGACGCTGCGCAACCGCTCGCGCCAGCAGTACCGCAACAACGGGTACGCGCAGAGCGGCATCAACAAGCTGGTGAGCAACATCATCGGCACAGGCATCAAGCCGCGCTCGACGGCGGACGACAAGGCGTTCCAGCGCGAGGCGCAGCTCGCGTTCGAAGAATGGGGCCAGGAGTGCGACCCGGAAGGCGTGCTCGGTATCTACGGCCTGCAAGCCCAGGCCTGCAACGCATGGCTGCAGGGCGGCGAGTGCTTCATCCGTCGCCGGCCGCGCCGCGAGAGCGACGGCCTGTCTGTGCCGCTGCAGTTGCAGGTGATGGAAGCCGAGATGTGCCCCGTCCACTACAGCATGCAGGGCAACAACGGCAACCGCATCCGCCACGGCATCCAGTACAACAAGCTCGGCCAACGCGTCGCGTACTGGTTCTACAAGTCGCACCCGGGCGATATCACCGCCGGTCTGAGCGTCGACGGCTCCATGCTCACGCGTGTCCCCGCCCGCGACGTCATTCACCTGTTCGACCCGGTACGGCCGGGCCAAAGCCGCGGCATCATCAAGATGGCGCCCGTTCTGCTGCCCATGTACGACGTCGACAAGTCCGACGACGCCGCCGTATTGAAACAGCAGGTGCAAAACCTGTTCACCGGTTTCGCGTACGAAGACTTGGCGGGTAGTGACACGTTCCCGCACCGCCTCGCGCAAGACCAGGGCGAGCTGCCCGGCCCAGGCGAGGCATATGACGAGGGTGAGCAATCCGGCCCGGTCGATATCAGCATGGAGCCGGGCTCAATCGTGGGCTTGGCGCCAGGCGAAAAAATCAGCTTTAGCTCGCCGCCCGATGCCGGCAGTACATACGGCGAATTTCTGAAATGGCAGTTCCATCGGCATGCGGCCGGCATGGAAGTGCCTTACGAAGTGCTGACCGGCGATTTCTCGAAGATCAACGACCGCTTGGCGCGCGTGATACTCAACGACTTTCACCGGCGCGTGCAACAGCAACAGCAGCATATCGTCGTGCATCAGGCCTGCCGGGTGATCTGGGCCCACTGGTTTATGCCGGCCGGCATTCAGGTTGGCCGTTTGTCCGCGCCCGGCTTCGCCGCCAACCCGCGCGCATTTACGCGCGCAAACCATGTCCCGCAGGCGTGGCGCTACATCAACCCCGTGCAGGACGTGCAGGCCGATCGCGAAGCGGTGCGGTCCGGGTTCCGCACACAGGGCGACATTATCAACGAGCGCACGGGCGAAGACATCGACGACGTGCACAAGCGTTGGGCCGATGAGGCCGAGCAGTCCGACGAACTCGGCCTGCGCTTCGACAGCGATCCGCGCTGGACCGATAACAGCGGCAAGCGGCTGGACGGGGCGAAGTTGCAGGAAGCCGAACGCGAAGAGGACGCCAACGCATGAGCAGACAGACGTATCGAATCGAGCCCGATCTCTATGTCGGCCCATCGTGGCGCCTGCAACAGTGGCGCGATCGCGGCACCGCACTGGTAATTGTCGCCGACCGCGTACCCGGCCTGCCGGACTGCAATGTGGCAGTAAAGCCCGCCGGCAAGAACCGCATACCTGGCGAAGCTATTCCGCGCGGCTTTCTCCAACTCATATCGGATCAAGGAAACACCATGGCCGACCACGTAGACAGCACCAGCAACGACCGCACCACGAACAATGCGGTGCGCCACAAGTACCGCGTCCTGACGGACGAAGAGAAGGCGCAGATGCAGAAGATCAAGGATGACGGGCTCGCCATGCTCGAGTACTTCGACAGCATCGGCCAGAGCCGCGAGCTGTCGCTGGCGAAAACCAAGATCGAAGAGGCTGTCATGTGGTCGTGCAAGCACGTCACCAGCTGAACCATTAGACATAGCCAAATAGTTGCCGCCCACGAGGCGGCATTTTTGTGCCCGGAGTAAGCGCATGACCCGCTACAACCACGCCCATATCGCGGCGCAGCTGTTCAACACGCCGCACATGGTCGAGCCGTCGTACGGGCAGGTGTTTGTGTCAGCGCTGGCGCCGCGGCTCAACATCCAGTCGCTCACGCTGGGTGACGGCACAGAACTGCATCAGCCGGACATGATCGCCACGGCTGAGTCGTACATGCGGGGTCAGCGAAAGCTGTACCACGAGATGGACGGCATCGCGATCATCCCGGTCGACGGCACGTTGGTGCACGACAAGTTCGGCGGGCTCAACCCCGAATCCGGCATGACCAACTATAGCTCGATCCAGATGAAGGCCGAAGCTGCCGCCGCGGATCCGGACGTGCTCGGCATCGTACTGGACATCAATTCGCCCGGGGGGTCGGCGGCCGGCGTATTCAACTTGTCTCAGCAGCTCGCCGAGATCGCCCAGACGAAACCGATCTGGGCCGTTGTGGACGAACTGGCATGCTCGGCGGCTTACGCCCTGGCCAGCGCCTGCACCAAGATCGTGGCGCCCGAGAACGCCATGCTCGGCTCGATTGGCGTCGTGATGATGCACGTCGACCAGAGCGAGATGATCAAGGGCATGGGGCTCAACGTCACATACATCTTCTCGGGTGACCACAAGATCGACGGCAACAGCTTCGAGCCCATCCCATCCGCTGTGCAAGCCGGCTTCCAAAAGGGCGTGGACGACGCCCGCGACCGGTTCGTGCAGCTGGTGGCCACCAACCGAGGCATGGACCCGCAAGCCGTCTACGACACACAGGCCCAAGTCTACGACGCCCGCGACGCGCTCGATGTCGGCCTGCTCGACGAAATCATGCGCACCGACAAGGTGCTCGAAGCGTTCAGCGCCTCGCTGCGCGCATCTACCCCGGCGCGGTTCGGCGCCACTCTCAAGAACGGAGCGAAAGCTATGGCACTACCGCTATGGGGCCGAAACAAGGCCAGCAACAAGGCCGCTGCGGCGGAACGCAAAGAACCGACGCTGGATGCGGGCGCTGAAGGGCAGCACAAACTGCACGTAGACGCGAACGGCGTGATCGGCGGATTCAGCGTGGCCAGCGGCGGCGAGCCGGTTTTGGCATGGAACTGCGCCAGCTGGCCCGCCGAGCGTGTTGAAGCGCTGGAAGCGGCCGGCTTTACCATCAATCGCGACACAGACGGCAACGCCGAAAGCGTGGTGCTGCCGCAGGGCGAGGCCAGTGCAACGCTGCGGCCTGCCGACGATGCCGAGAAGCAAGCGGCCGGCACCGGCGAGCAGATGACGGAAATCAACGCCGGCGAAGCCGAAACCGTCGAGACACTTTCGATAAAAGGAGGCCGCCCGGCGCCGGCCAGCCTCGACGCCCTGGTCTCGCTCTGCAGCGAACACCAGTGCGACACGCTGGCCAAGCCGCTGCGCGATCGCGGCGTCACCGCCGAACAGGCCGAAGCCATCATGGCCGACGTGGACGCCATCCGCGACAAGATGGCCGTGACCTTCCCGGACGACCCGAAAGCCGCCGCCGACATGGCCAACCGTTTCGCGGTCGCTGCCCACGGCAGCGCCACCGCCCAGTTCGCCGAGCCTCTCTCGGCGCTCATGGTCGAAGCCCAGGCCCGCATGGCGGGCGAGGAAATCGACCAACACCCGCCCGAAACCAGCCAGGCGGCCGGCCAGGGGCGTATCAGCGCGCGCGCGGTCCACAAACGGCACAACACGCGCAAGTAAGCACCACTCCCAACACTCAAGGAGTTCGATATGACGGTACTCACCGAAGGCCGCCACACGGCGGAATTTCTGGCCAGCGAGGCCAATGGTTTTCGATCGCGCGAAACCATCACGCTCGCCAGCGGCGAAACGCTCGAAGCCGGCACCGTGCTCGGCGTATCTACGACCACCGGGAAGTACGCCGGCCTCAATCCGGATTCGACCGCGGGATATGAAGACGCGACGGCCGTGCTGTACGACAACTGCGATGCCACGGCCGGCGACATCAAGGCCGTGATCGTCGCGCGCGATGCGGAAGTGAAGCGCGACGCGCTGGTCTGGCCGGACGGCATCGAGGAGGCGGACAAGACCGCCGCACTGGAAGCACTCGCCGCCAAAGGCATCGTCGCCCGGTAACCGCCGGCCCACCCATACCCACTGGAATCACAATCGCCGGCCATGAGCCGGTTTTTTTGTACCCAACGCAGGAGAACTACTCATGCCCGGCATGAACATTTTCGATAACGACGCATTCAGCCTCACCACGCTGACCGCCGCCATCAACGAGCGCGATTTCGTGCCGTCGATGATCCGCAACATGAACCTGTTTCGTTCGCGCGGCGTGACCACCACCACCATCGCCATCGAGCGCAAGGGCACCGAGCTCAAGCTGATCCCGACGAGCCCGCGCGGCGCGCCCCCGGGCGAGCTGGTGACCAACAAGGCCAATCTGCGCGACCTTCGCATCCCGCATCTGGCCAAGAACGCCACCGTTGTGGCCGACGAAGTGCAGAACGTGCGCGCGTTCGGCACGGACGACGAGCTGCAGACCGTGCAGGATCTGGTGATCGATCGCACCGAACTGCTTGCACAGGAGTTCGATCTCACCGAAGAGCACCTGATGCTTGGCGCACTGCAGGGCAAAATCTACGACGCCGACGGCACCACGCTGATCTACGACCTGTTCAGTGAATTCGGCGTTTCGCAGCCCGCTGCCATCGACTTCGCCCTGGATACGGACGCCACCAAGGTGCGCACCAAGTGCACCGAAGTGATCCGCACCATGGGCAAGAACATGAAGGCGGGCGGCATGCAGTTCGGTGTGGGGGCCATCGCCGAAGATTCGTTCTTCGACGCGCTCATCAACCACCCGGACGTCGAGCGCGCCTACGAGCGGTTCCAGGAAGGCGCAGCCCTTCGCAACGACTACACCTGGCAGTCGTTCCAGTTCGCCGGTATCAACTTCATCAACTACCGCGGTAGCGATGACGGCAAGGTCGGCCTGGCCGAAGGCGAATGCCGATTCTTCCCGATGGGCGTGCCCGGCGTGTTCGAGATCGTCTACGCCCCGGCGGACTATGCCGACACGGTCAACACCGTGGGCCTGCCGCGCTACGTGGTGCCCAACCTCGAAGACACCGGCAACAACCGGTATCGCAAGTTCGAGGTCCAGGCCAACCCGCTGCCGTACTGCACGCGTCCGCAGACGCTGCTGCGGGGCACGGCGTAATCGCTCACCCGAGCGATGACTCAAAAGCCCGGCCGGGCCGTCTGGCCGGGCTTTTCTGTGATCGCCCATCACTTCATTGGAGCCGATATGTCAGGTGCAATCCCCCGTTTGCCGTTCCCATATCTGTCGCGCTTCGGCTGGTATCGAAAGCGAACTGAGCGCGAACTGATCGGCATCGCGTGCGCGATTGGCATGGCGGCCGGCGTCGCTATTTGCGCGGTGGCTTGGTAGCCCCATGAACATCGAACGCCTCACCACCCGCGCCGGCGCCCGGGCATTCAGCCAGGGGCGGGCGGTCTATCGGGGCGCGCGCGTGCCCGGCGGCGTGGTGCACGACATCACGGCCGTGCTCGATCGCAGCTACGAAGTGTTCGATGAAGACGGCGTGGCCCGTCGCGTGACGGTCATGGCCGTGCAGGTCAGCCAGGTGCCGAGCTCGGAGCGGGGCGACACCATCGAACGCGATGGCCGGTCGTGGCAGGTCATCCACACGCTGGAAGACGACGGCCACGATCGCGTGCTCGAGGTGACGTGATGACCACGTTCTACCGGATACAGGATTCGGAGCGCCTCAAGTCAGAACTGGGCGCCGCAGCGCGGCACGTCGAAACCGCGAAGCGTCGGGCCATCAGCGCCGTGACGGCCAAGGCCGCGACATTCATATCGCGAGACATACGCGACGTGTTCGCCATCCGGGCGAAAGACATCAAGTCTGCATTGTCCGTTCGGAAATACGAAAAGGACGCCAAGGCGCTGTTGTACACCGGCGGAAAGATCCCGCTCGAAAAATTCGGCGGCAAGGACAAGCGCGTCTCGATCACCGCGACGAGCCGCCGCGGAAAGAAATTCAAGACCAGTCGCCGCGCGGCCACCGCGCGGGTCCGGAAAGATAAAGGCCGCCAGGTCGTCCGCCCCGGCGGCTTCCTCGCCAAGGGCCGGATCTACCGCCGGCGTGAGCAAGACAAGAACGACAGCACGCTGGTGCCCATGTTCGGCCCGTCCATCCCCGGCCTCGTCGCCCACCCGGAAACGATCCGCGGCGCACAAGACCTCGTACGCGACGAACTGCCGAAAGAATTCGACCGCAACCTGCGCCATCTGCTGGGTGACGACTGATGCAGAACCCCGACATCCAGCCGGCGCTGATCGAACGCCTCAAAGACCGGTGCAGCGACGTGTTCGCCGTGATCGACGACGCATGGAACGCGCCGGCTATCGAGCAGCTGTATGAAACGACGCCGGCGGCCTACGTGTTTCTGCAAGCCGAAGGCCCCGACCGCAACGCCGACCCGGAGACGAACTGCCCGCGCCAGCGCGTGACGTTTGTCTACGCCGTGCATCTCGTCGTCAACGGCGAGCAGTTCCGCGACGTGGCCCACCGCGTGCGCGAAGCGTTATTCGGCTGGGGGCCCACCGAGCAGCACCTACCCATGGCCAACCGCGGCGGCGAGCGGATGGCCGGCGGCCGCTCGCCGCTGGGCGGCCTGTATATCGAATACCAGCAGCGCTGGTCCGTCGACACCTGGCTACGCAATAACAACCCGAGTGCATAACCATGAAAGCGCCGCGCGAGTTCCCAACGCCGCTTTATATAGAAGCGATCGCTCGATACATGGATTTGAGTCGCGAACGTCGCGACGAGATGGCCCGCTTGCGAGACCTTCTAGGTCCAGCGGCCTACGCTGGCCTATGTCACGGCCGCATGGATCTAGGGCCGCGAACAGGCAAGACGTACGCGGCGGCCAATGCGGCGGATGCCGAAGACGTTTGCGCAGTCGTCGCGACGCGTGACCTTGCGTTCCGAACGCATCGTCTTAACGGCAGCCGTGCCGCGAGCGATCTATGCGCGCCATTTGACGACGACATTATCTACGTGTTCGACAGTGCGCGCCTTCCGCCCGGCTATTTCGATCATCACTGCCCACTGATCGCTTTTCACCTCGGCGAATAACCCAGGAGCAATCCATGCCCATCCGATCCGGCGGTCGCTATCGCGTCCGCAACGGCAAGCCTGTGCTCGAAGAGCGCACTGGCTATCGCCCCGAAGCCGAGGCCGTGCCCGCGAAGAAGGACACGGCCACCGAGAAACCCGCGCCGAAGAAGGGCGCCGCCAAGAAGGAGACGCCCGATGCTGACGCGTAAACGAATCGTCCTGCCGAAGATCGAAACCACCTACGGCGAAGACGCCTCGCCGGACGGCGCCAGCCGCGTGATCACGACCAGCGATTTCTCCTGGACGCCGTACCAGGGCGACACGCAGACCCGCGACCGGCTCACCGATACGTTCGGCGCCCGAGCCGAAGTGAACGTCGGCCCGAACACGTCGCTGCAGTTCTCTGTGCCGCTGGCCGGCTCCGGCGAAGCCGGCACGCCGCCCGTGTTCGGCCCGTTGCTGCGCGCCTGCGGCATGTCCGAAACCATCGCCGACGGCGAGTCGGTTACCTATCAGCCGGTTACCGACGCCACCGAGTCGGTGACGCTGTACTACAACATGGACGGCGTACTGCAGGCGATGGTCGGCACACGCGGCACGTTCGTGCTCAACGCCAACGGCGGCGCATTCCCTACGCTGCAATTCACCCTGACGTCGTTCTACAAGCGGCCAGTGACGCAAGCGGCGCCGACCCTGTCGGACATCGAGCAGGCGGACGAAATCCCGGTGAACAAGCAGAACACCGTGGGCAGTGTGCACGGCCACGCCGCGTGCATGTCGGGCATGACGGTCACACAGGGCAATTCGGTGAACTACTTCAACCGGATCAACTGCGAAAGCATCGAGATCACCGACCGCGAAACCACCGGTTCGGTCACCATCGATGCCGTGCGACCGGACGTGCAGGACTATTTCGCGGCCATGGAATCGCATGAAGGCGTGATTCTGGCCCCGGTCTCGATGACCCACGGCAAGACCGCCGGCAACATCGTCGAAGTGTCCGGTTCGAAAGTGCAGCTGTCGGGCCTGTCCATGGGCGACGACAACGGCCGCGCCCAGTACGAGATGACCACCCGCTACATCCGCGACCAGGGCGACGACGAGTTCACCCTGGTGTTCAAGTAGGAGCCGCCCGTGTCTGGAATCAAACTCAAACCCGTCGCCCAGGTCGAGCAGGAAGTGAGCGTGCCCGTGCCGCGTGGCAAGGGGTCGTTCTCGAACAAGAAAATGCTCGTCACGTACCGGCTGCGCTCGGCCACGGCCATGCGCGAGTTCTGGGAAACGCCGGCCGATGAGCGGCCCACCGACGACGAGCTGATGCGGGCCGACATCATCGCCGTCAAGAACGTGGACCGCGTGGTCGACGTCGAGGGCGATCTGTCGACGGTCGAAACGGCCGATCTGGTCGACCTGCTCATGGACGTGCCGTATATCCGCGGCCCGCTCATCCAGGGCTGGGGCGACACGCAGAGCAACCGGGACACCCACGCCACAAAAAACTGACAGACCTCGGCCGCTACTGGGCCGGCGGCGGCCGGGGTCAATCACTCGACGACGACGCCACGGCGTTCGGGCTGACGATCGACGACCATCAGCGCGACGCCGGCAGCGTAGACCTATGGCCCGAACACCTCGCGGCCTGGAACGTGTTCGCCGCCTGCGGCACGCAGTGGCGCGTCATCGCCGGCCCGGGCGCCGTGATTCACCAGGGGCTGGAATACACGGCCGTCGAGTCTGTCATGCGGATGCGTGGCGTCGAGGACCAGGCCCAGTGTCTCGACCATATACAGCACATCGAACGCGGCGCGCTGGACGAACTCAATAAGGACTAGATCATGGCCAAATCATCCACCGTCGACGACTTGCGAGCGGCCCGCGACAAACTCGCCACCGACATCGCGCAGCGTATCGCCCAGTTCGAAACCGACCAGGGCGTGCTGGTGCAGAGTGTCACCGCCAACCCGAAGCGAGTGCCGTCGGCCAGTGGCGACACAAACGACTGGTCAGAAACCGTACGCGTGCGGCTGACGCTGTAGTACAGGTCAACGCATAAGGCGGTGCTCAGCAATCCGGGAGAGCCGATCAGCGGCCGCCGATATGATCGAGGGCAGCATCTTATAAGGGATGTATTCATCCACGATCGTTCGCACCTCTGCCTCGGAGTCTGGCCGAATAATGGCGACGAACGGCGAAAGAGGATTCACCTGTATTCGATGGTCGCTTTCGAGCGATACGAGCCAACGTTGCCGGCCCTCGGAATGGTCGACACGAAGCCCGGCGATAGATGGGCCTAGGGCCGACCTGAGAAATTCGGTTGGATCGTGGGGCGCGGGCTGCTTGTTCGGCGCCGGGATGAATTCGCCATCGAGGGTGCACGAGGCAATGAAATTGCAGGCGTCTTCAAGACTGTCGGCCGGGATCTGGTCGGCCCGGCGCACATTGAAGCGCGCATGGACCATGCTCCAGAGGTAAGACTTCGCGCAGCGGGTGCTAGGCCCGGCAATTTTCTTGGTCCGCTGGGCTACCAGGTTATGAAGTACGTTGAATCCATCCGTGCCGATCGTGGAATCGGTCACGCGCGGGTTGATGGCGACGCCGACGTTCCAGTAGTTCGCGAGAACATCGAAGCATTCCGATTGATATTCGATAAGGCGGTCGCGAACCTCTGGCCGTACGCGACTGGCATCGACGCCGAACAGCCAGCCGTTGAGTTTGGAGAGAGGCAGTGTGACGAGCTTTCGCGATTGAGCACCCACCTGCGTCGTCATGACGACGACGCAGGGTGATAGAACGGCGTGACGCTTGATGCGGTTGTATTGCGCGCGCCAGTTCAAGCCGATGCCTTCACACACTGGCTTCATGGCCACACGGATGACGCCATTATCGTTGAAGGTCGAAATCGCCTGTCCGTGGAAGGCCACGTCGCTAGGCATGGCGCCTGTACGCGAACGGACATTGTCGGTTGCAACTGAAGTGGTAACATCACTCATGTTCACGATTCCTTTGCCGGGAGTGGACGTTTGGGGCCTTCGGCGTTGCAGCGCCGGAGGCTTCGTTAGCGGTATTACGGTGGTATGAAGCTGGAATGTATCCGCCGCCTCGCGATCGTGTCAATACCACGGTGCTACGTAGAAGCGATTCAATGAGCCGAGACGACCCTCAGTACAACCTGCGCTTGCCGGAAGCGCTTCGTTCGGAAATCAAGGAGGCGGCTAGGCATAATCGCCGCTCAATGAATGCCGAAATTGTTTCGCGGCTGCAGGAATCGCTGGCGGATCCTGTTCGGCCCACAGACTTCTCGCAAGAAATTAATGCGCGGCTCGCTCGTATTGAGAAAGCCCTGGCGCTATCGACCAATAGTTAAAAGTTCGGCGCGGGCATGAACAATAACAACGAGAATTCATCCAGTGACCCGGCTTATCTGACAGCCGACGACATTAATCAAGCCCATAGCGGCGGCGCTAAGGAGGCCATCAATTGGCCCGCATTGTCGGCAATGGTGCTGGTAATAGCAGCGCTTATGGCCGGCGGCGTCGCGCTCCTAGGCAATTTGGATCAGGCGCCAGATGATTCGATACCTGAACAGGTGTCTGATGCGCGACTGAAAGCTAGAGCGTATCTGGCTATCAAAGATGCGGTTTTGAATCGCCTAAAAGCGCCAGCTACC
Source organism: Salinisphaera sp. T31B1 (assembly GCF_040361275.1). Taxonomy (NCBI): domain Bacteria; kingdom Pseudomonadati; phylum Pseudomonadota; class Gammaproteobacteria; order Salinisphaerales; family Salinisphaeraceae; genus Salinisphaera; species Salinisphaera sp. T31B1. The sequence goes on from NZ_APNH01000007.1 coordinate 17,037, forward strand.
GCAAATTTTGGCCCTTACTCCGACGCTTCTTTAGCCAGGGTGGCCGACGGCAGATATGTCGTGGCGTCGTACGTAGACTCGCAAAACACGTTCGGCGCCAATATCAGGACTCGATTCGTGGGCACGGCCCGCGATATAGGAGGCGGCGAATTCGTGGTAGACGATATCGCGTTCGAACAAAGGTGATCTGCAATTTACTGCGTTACGGTCCACACATCTATCGGTAGATCGTAATTATCGATCGTGCTGTTGAGCCGATAGAGATACCGGTTTTTATCGGCCGGGTCGATAATCAATAGAATCCCGGCGCGCTTGTTCGTTTGGAAGCTGTACCAAAGCGATTGCCCAATCGCCTCATAGAATTTACGCGAGAAATCGACCTCAATTGCGTGTGTATCGGTAACGCAATCCGGCCGGGTTCGATCCGCCAGGACCACCTTTGTTTCTCCACCGCGCGCCGTGCACCATCGATCTGTATAGGACTGCTCGCTGGGCTTGGCCGCCACAGCGATCGGCGCCGCCAATGCGAGCACGATAAATAAGTTTTTCATCACGGAATCATAGCAGCCGCCCGCGAGGCGGCTTTTTTGTGGGCGCGATATCTGTTTTGTGCGATCTAGGGTAGCTCCTGAAAAGGGCGGGTACGCCTCCGCCCCTGATCGCGCATCTATCCCAAGGCGTGAACATGGAGTGCGATATGAGCAATATCATTCAGTACGATTTTCAGGGCGACCTGTACAGCTTTCGCGAAGACGGATGGTTCAACGCGACCGAAGCGGCAACGCGGTTTGGGAAGCGAGTGCGCAGCTGGTTGGGCAACGTGGATACACTCGAATATGTTCGAGCCCTAGAAGAACTGAACAGCGGGCAACCCTCGCCGATTTTACATAGCAAGGATTCTTGCTATGTAAAAACCAGTCGCGCACGTCAAGATCGTGGCGGCGGCACGTGGCTTCATCCGAAACTGGCGGTACGGTTTGCACAGTGGCTCGATGTTCGATTCTCGGTTTGGTGCGACGAGCAAATCGACGCTATTGTCCGCAACGGGATTAGGGCAGCGGGCAACGCGGACCTGATAGCGCTGCTTTTGCGCCCCGACGCCAGCGAATGGGAGCTGCGATTCGAGCCCTCGTATTACCAGTCGCTGGCTCGCGTGACGAACACCAGATACCTCGGCCATGCCGGTGGCACGCCAGGCATTTACGGACGCATCACCGATCGATGGGTGTACGGCTGCATTCTGCCGGAAGACGTGTACGCCGAGCTCAAAGAGCGACGCAACAAATCACAGAAGATGCATCAATGGCTGACCGATGGCGGCCGCGGCGCTCTGGATAGGCAGATCGCGCTCGTAACCAGTATTGCGTTCACATCGACCGACATGGCTGATTTTGAAGCGCGAATGATGATGGTCAGCGCCAAGGGCGGACAACTCGGTTTTATATACGCGGCCGCGTAAGTAAAAGCCGACAAAACGACTAGACCCGAGCCAGCCGCGAGCTGGTTTTTTTGTGCCCGAAATGAGGATCCACCATGGCCCGCGAATACCGCACAACGCTGATTGTTGACGGTAACGCCCAGGGGGGCATCCGTGCCGTCCACGCCACGCGCGACGAGCTACGCCAGCTCGACACCGCCAACGAGCGCAGCGCGCGCAACAGCCGCACCGCCGCGCTCACGATGGCGCAGGGCTACGAGCGCGTGCGATCGAGCGTCATCAACACGCGCACGGCGGCCGTCGGCCTGGCCGGCGCGGTAGTGCTGCGAAAGACGATTAGCGAGTTCGCAGACTTCGAGAAAGGCCTGATCGGCGTCGGTAAGACGACGAACATCGCCGGCGACGACCTGCGGGCTATGGGCGACGACATTCAGGAAATGTCGCTCCGCGTGCCGGTGGCGACTACGCAACTGCTCGAGATCGCCCAGAGCGCCGGCCAGCTCGGTGTGAAAGGCAGCCAGAACATTCTGCGGTTCACCGAGACTGTCGCGAAGCTGGGCAGCGCCACCGACCTGGCGGGCGAAGAGGGCGCCACGGCGTTCGCACGTCTGCTGACCGTCACCGGTGAGCCGATAGAGAACGTCGATCGGCTGGGCGCCGCAGTGGTTCAGCTGGGCAACAACTACGCCGCCACGGAGAGCCAAATCACCGGCGTAGCTCAGCGCGTGGCGCAATCCACGGCGCAGTACGAGGTCGGCGCCGCCAACGTATTGGGTATATCGACTGCGCTGCAGGCGGTCGGCGTGGAAGCTGAATCTGGCGGCACGCAGGTCGGTCTGGCATTCCAGACGATCAACTCGGCGCTGCGGAACGGCGGTGAAGAAATGGCCCGGTTGGAGCGCATCACCGGCCAGACCGGCGAATCGCTGCGCGAGGCTTTCTTCAACGGTAAATCGGCCCAAGTGTTCCAACAGTTCGTCGAAGGGCTCGGCCGCATTCAGGCCAGCGGCGGCGACGTCAATGGCGTGTTGGAAGATATGGGCCTGACCGGCACCCGGGCCGGCCAGGTGCTGGGCACGCTCGCCACACGATCCGATCTGCTCGGCAAGGCCATCAGCGACGCGAACTTGGGCTGGGCCGAAAACGTCGCCTTGAACAAAGAGGCGGCAGTAGCCGCGACGTCGTTCAGCGCACAGATGCAGCTGACCGCAAATTCTGCTGATCAAGCGGCCGCAGAGTTGGGGCGGGTGATCGCGCCCAAGCTGCTCGACGGAATGACAGTGGCCCGGTCGGGATTCGCCAGCATCGCGGATAACATCGACCTGGTGGTTGCCAGTGGCGGGGCCGCCGCGTCGCTATTTGCGGGCCGCTTCCTCGGGTCCATAGCCACCAGCACCCAAGCCGTCATCGGCGCGCGCTCTGCTGTCATAGAGAAAGCTCGGGCCGACGATATGGCTGCCGCCTCCGCGGTGCGCTACGCGGAAGTCCAAGCCGTGACTGCAGAGCGATCGCTAATCAACGCCCGCCTGCAGGCATCGCTAGCGCGCGGCACGTCGAGTCACACGGCAGCCCTGAAAGCGGTGAATGCGGCTCAGATCGAGGCTACCCGGTCCCGTCTCGCACTCAACGAGGCGACAGCGGGCGCGGCGGCGGCCAATGCCAACTACACACGTACGGCAAGCCTGGCCGCGCGAGCGGGGCGGGGCCTGAGTAGTGTTGTTGGTCTGCTGGGTGGCCCGGTCGGTGTCTTTATCTTGGCGGCTGGCGCGGCGTATTCCTTTCGCGATGAACTGCGCCAGATGTTGAGCCCGATAAACGCGGCAGCTGATGCCGTAGATGGCTACACGCAGAAATTACGCGACCTCAACAGAGAGCAGCTGAATACGGAAATCATCACCCAGCAGATGAATCTCGACTCGGCGCGAGAGGCAGCGAATGCAGCTGCAAAACAGCTTGATGCGGCGCGTAATACGATGACAGAGTCGGCCGCAAGTGACGCTTATGCCGCCGGCCAGACGTTCCGCCAGGCCCAAGAAGACATACAGCGGTACTCAAAGAACCTGGAAGACGCTCAGAAGCGAAAGAAAAACCTTGAAGCCGAGCTCCGCGGCGACAAAACGGCCGCCGGCGCGGCAGGCGGGGGCGCGGGCGGCAGCGATCAGGCGATCGCATCGCTGTTGAATCAGTACGACAGCGCGACCGTCAAGCTCAAAGAGCTGCAGGCTGCGCGGCAGAAGCTCGTTACCGCGATGGGCACCGCCGACCCGGAAAACTTGGATCGCTATAAACGAGCCATTGCCGATATCGATTCACAGATCAAGGGGCTGGGCGAGAGCAGTAAGCGCGCGGCAGCGACTAGCGTCGATTCCGTCAAGCGCATGAACCAGGCCTACGAACAGACGGCCGTCAGCCTGCGACAGCAGATCGCGTTGTTCGGCGAGAGCAGCCAGGTCGCACAAACCCGTTACGACATCGAACAGGGCGGGCTGCGTGGCATCAGCGATGCCCGTAAACAGAACCTGCTGCAGATGTCCGCCGAGATCGACCGGCTCAACGCGCAGAAGGCCGCCGTGCAGTCGCTGTTCCCCGAATGGGAGAAACTGCAACAGGCCAGCCAGCTCCGCCAGTCGGTCGCCGACTTGCCCGAGGATCAGCAGGCGTTCGGCCGGCGCCGGGCCGCGCAGATGGCCGCCGAGTCGGCCACGGCCGGCCTACCGAGCATGCAGGGCTTGGACCCGGAATATAACGGCCCGTTCGGCGAGGCCGATCGACTGGATAAAGAGCGCGCCCAGTACGAAGAGAAATACCAGCAGCGGCTGGCCGCGTTCCAGGAATACGCCCGCACGCATCAAGACCAGAAGTCCGAGGCCGACGCGGCCATCGAAGCGCTCGAGGCCGACCACCAGCGCCGCATGGTCGCCTACGACGAGCAGACGGCGCGGGCCCGCCAGTCCGGCTACGAAGACCTGTACGGCAGCCTGACCGATATCGTCGGCGCGTTCGCCGGCCGACAGTCCGGCATCTATAACACGCTGTTCGCCGCCGAGAAGGCCTACCACCTGGCCAGCGTCATCATGTCGTCGTCGGACGCCATCGCGAAAGCCTGGGCGTCGGCGCCGTTCCCCGCGAACCTGCCGGCCGTGGCCACGACCGCAGCACAGACCGGCGTGCTGTCGGCGGCGGTGTCCAGCGTGAGCATGGCCGGCCAGGCGCATGACGGCATCGACAACGTGCCGCGCGAAGGCACGTGGCTGCTCGACCGTGGTGAGCGCGTGATCGACCGGCGCACGAACGTCGACCTCAAGCAGTACCTGCAGCGGGAGAATTCCGGCGGGCAACAGCAGTCCAGCGGCAGCGTCACAATCCCGGTCACGATCAAGGTTCAAGCCAGCCCGGGCATGAGTGACGAAGAGGCTCGCCGACAGGGTGATCAGATGGGGCGTGCGTTCAAGGACGCGGTGAAGAGCGTAATGGTCGATGAGATGCGTCCCGGCGGAATGCTCTCGAACGTCAAGAGAACGGGATAATCGATGCCGTACTACCGCCTGCCCGATATCCCGATCGACTTCGGCCCGGGATACCAGCCCAGCGCGAACGTCGACGAAGCCCAGTTCGGCGACGGCTACGAGCAGACTCGCCCGGCGGGCATCAACTGGCTGCGTGACAACTACACGATCAACTACAGCCTGCTGACGCGCGCCGAGTTCGAGCGGCTCGACGCCTTCATTCGCGAACACCTGAGCGGCAAGCCGTTTTTCTGGCAGCCGCCGTGGGATTCAGTGGAGCGGCAGTGGCGTTGCCGAAGCTGGTCGGGCCAGCGGCCGACGTCGGCCCGGTTCGCCAGCGCGAGCGCCACGCTGACCGAAAATTTCACCCCGCTCGGCGAAGCGCCGACCGACTGGCCGGAGTAACGCATGCCTCAGTCGGAAGACGTGCAGTCGCTGCACCAAGACGCCATCGTCACGCTGTTTGTCATCGACGCCCGGCGCGAGAACGCCGGCATCCTGCGATTCGTGCCGGAAGCGGTCGACGGCGGCCCGGCGTTGCTGGACGAGTACGAATACCAACCGTTCCCGATCGCCGCCGAGGGGTTCGAATGGTCGGGCAAAGGCCCGCTGCCCCAGCCAACGCTGAGCGTATCGGCGTTGTCCGTATCGTTCCTGTCGCTGGTGATCGAAGCCGACAACCTCGTCGGGTTGCCGATTCAGCGCCACCGCATCTATCGAAAGCACCTCGACGATGGCAGCGACCCGGATCCGGAATCGCAGTTCCCGGTCGACTATTACGTGTTCGAGCAGAAAACCACGCACACCCGCACGCAGCTGCAGTTCAGCCTGGCCGTGGAGATGGACCAGCAGGGCCGACAGATCCCGGCGCGGCAGGTGCTGCGGGATGCCTGTACCCATATCTACCGCCGCTGGAACGCTGAGGCCGGCGCGTTCGACTACACGAGCGCGACCTGCCCGTACAGCGGGAGCGCGTGCTTCAACCGCGCCGGCGACAGCGTGCCGCCGGCCGAGGACGCCTGCGGCAAGCGGCTGAGTGATTGCCGCCTGCGCTTCGGCCAGCACGGCAACCTGCCCACGCGCGCATTCCCCGGCGTCGGCCGCTACCGATAGGAGCCCACATGCATACGCTCAGCGGCACGCTGTATCGCCCGTATACCGACCAGGTGATGGCCGATACGGAAATCCGGTTCACCGCCGCGGCCACCGCCGGCGACGTGGCCGAGGGCATCGGCGCCAGCACGCTCACGGACGAACTGGGCCGCTACGACATCACGCTGCGGCCCGGCGTCTACAACATCGCCATCCGGCTGAACGGCAGCCGCCACACGCTGGCCCGACACGTCGTCATCGACGAATACACCGCGGCGCCCGATCTGGTCGGTCTGATTACCGAAAGCGCCACGGCCGAACGGGCCGAGGCCGATGTGCTCGACGCGTTCCGCGCGCTGGTCAAAGCAGCTCAGGAAGCCGCCGACCGGGCGGTGGCCGGCGCGATTCCGGGCGCGCCCGGCCCGCAGGGCCCGGCCGGTGACCCCGGGCAAATCCGCTTCACGGGCCGCGGCGCGCCCGGGACTATCCAGGGCGCATCGCCGAACGACACCTATCTCGACCTCGACAGCGGCACGATCTACAAACTCGAATGAGGACCACGACATGGCATGGGCAGTAACAGGCAACATCAAAGGCCCGAAGGGCGACCAGGGCGAGCAGGGGCCGAAAGGGGCGCCGGGTGAAGACGGCGCCGGCATTCAGATCGCCGGCAGCGTGGCCGATTACGCCAGCCTGCCCACTGGCCTGGGGGCGGAAGACTCCGGCCAGGGCTATCTGGTGGAATCGGACGGCCTTCTCTACATCTGGACGGGGTCGAACTTCCCGGCCGATGGCAACGGCGTGTCGTTCCGCGGGCCGATGGGCGAGCAGGGCGAGCAGGGACCGAAGGGAGACAAAGGCGATACCGGCGCAACAGGCCCGAAAGGTGACACTGGCAACGCAGGCGCCGATGGAACGGCGGCGACCATCAACGTCGGCAACACCAGCACGCTGGCCGCCGGCTCCAGCGCGACCGTCAGCAATACCGGCAACAGCACCGCGGCCGTGTTCGATTTCGGCATTCCAGCCGGCCCGCAGGGAACGCCCGGAGCCGATGGCGCGAACGGGGCGAAATGGTTCGATGGATCCGGCGCCCCGGGCACTGTTTCAGGCGCGTCGGCCGGGGACTACTACCTCGACACCGACAGCGGCGACGTCTTCAAACTGAGCTGATGCCATGGCGTGGAACCAGGTAGGCAACATCAAGGGGCCGAAAGGCGACAATGGCGAGGCGCCACCACGCGTTGTCTTCGCCGAGGCCGATACCAGCGCAGGCACCGCCACCCTCAATGCGGCCACGGCCGACACCTGGCGCGTCACCGCCGGCCAAGACATCACCGTAAGCGTCGTCAACTGGCCAGACCACGGCCAGCTCGAGATCGTCGCCGTGGATTGGGGCGCTTATACCGTCACGTTGCCCAGCGCCTGGGACTGGGGCGTCGCCGGTGTGCCCGAGTTCCCAGCATCCGGCCGGGCCCGTATCGTGCTGCGCACTGACGACGCCGGTACGACTGTCGACGCCATGCTGGCGTGGCGGGCCGCGTAATGCAGTACGCGCGTGTGCAGAACGGCGAGATCGTCGACGGCCCGCGCGAGCTGCCGGCCAGCTGGCGCAATATTATCGGTGTGCCGAACCTGCCGGCTGCCCGACTCGCCGGGCTTGGCTGGCTGCCGGTAGAGCATGAGCCGGTTGGGGCGTATCAGCGGCCGGCGGCGCCGGTAGTCACCGCGGATCGGGTGCATATCTCGGCCGAGCCTATCCCGCTGTCCGAGCTCGAGCAGCGAAAGCGCTATGAAATCGACGACGCCTGCACCGCCGCGCTGAACGCCGCCACGGCCGGCACACCGGCTGCAGAAATAGACACATGGTCCACTCAAGTCGCCGAAGCCGCCGCGTGGCGAAGCTGGAAAAGCAAGGGCGGGCTGTCGATCAACAAGCCGTCCACGCCATTGCTGACGCGGCTCGCCGCCGCTCGCGGCCTGCCTATCGCCGACCTGGTGGCACGTGTCGAAGCGCGCGCCGCCGTATTCACGACACAAGCCGGCGACCTGATCGGCCGTCGCCAAGCCAAAGCGGACCAGATCAACGCTGTGCGCGCGTCGCTCGATAGCGGCGCCATCGACCCATCCACTGCCCGGGCCCGTTTTGAGGCCATCACTTGGTGATTACCATGCAAAGCATCGATTTTGTTTCGCGCGCATCCGGTTATTGGGTCGTCATCATCGACGGCGTCGAGTCCGAACAGACCCACCGCGACCAGCACAAAGCCGCCGCGCGTGTAGCGACGGCTGTGCTGCAGGGGCACGCTGCGCACTACGAGCCCCGGGGTATCGAGATCCACGGACAACTGTCGGGCGCGCCGGACGAAGGCGAGGGCAGCGAAAGCGAAACCCCATTCCAAGACCCGGCGCCGGATGACGAGACCGACAACAGCACCGACAACGACAGCCCGCAAATGCTGCCCGCGAACCTGACCGTGGAGGTCGGTGATCGCGTGTCATTCTCCGGGCCGACAACCGGGCAGTACTACAACTGGGCCGGCGATGCGCTCGTATCGGTATATGGCACAAACTTGGGCGTGTTCGATGCCGTCGCGCCGGGGAAGGGCTCGGTCTTTCAGTACAAGCCGGGCGGCGGGCGTTACGCCGCAGCGATCAAGATCGTGGAGAGTAGCGGCCGCGATCCGCTGCTCCACACCCGATATGGCGTGACGCCGCTCGATGCCGAGACGCCACCGGCCGATGCGGGGCCAGAAAAGCCCGACACCGCCCCGCCCGCAGTCGGCGACCGCGAACCGCTGACGCGTCGCGTCGTCACGCCCGATTGCGAGGGCGATCCTGTGCATGTCCACGCGGTCATCAATCAGCCGGATGGCTCGACGCGCGAGTACGAGGCTGACGTGCCGCCGGGCGTTATGCATCGCTTGAACAACGGCCGCGACGATCTATCGTGGCTGCTGATTCACCACGGGCCGGAAGGTGCGATCGCGCCCGAAGCCACGATCATGAACACGCCGGCCGATATCGACTGCGCAGACCTGACGATCATTGCCCCGGACGGCTCGACGCTGTGCGAAGGCCCGCGCACCATCTACGCCGGCGGCGGCAATCACGTGCTGCGCTACAAGCCCGTCGAACTCGACCCCGACGCACCGCTGCACCTGCTGCCTGCGCTGGACGTCGACCGGCTCGGGCAGATCACGATCAGCCCGAAAGAGTACGCTTCGCACATGGGGCCCAACGGCACGGGCGGATTCAAGCAGGGCATGGGGGATACCGGCCCGCACCCCGGCATCGGCGCGGTTACGCGATTCGATGGTCCCTTGCTGTGTGATCTACAGGCCGGGCGTGAGCCGACTGCACAGAATATTCAAGTCTGTCTCGATCACGCGAACGCGGCTTGTGTTTATCCGTTTGGCCGTCGTGACCCGTACACGCTCAAGCCGCTGTCGATTGTCGAATACCCGGACGCTAGCACCCTGTGGCAGCACATCGGCAAGCCGGGTAACCCGATCAAGACGCTGGGCAAGTCCAGCAACCCTGTCGATACATCACAGCACGCAGCGCACGGTCCGTTATTTTTCGGCGTCGCGACTACCGTGTTCAAGGACACGATCTATCGCGAACGGCTCGCTCTGTGGGCGAACGCTCAAGTGCTGGGCCAGAACGAGAATTTCCGCGGCTACGAAAAAGGTTTGACGGTCAACACGCATCAGCAGGCCCGGGCGCTCGCGTGGTCAACTCGTACTGTGGCGTTTGCTTCGCTCGTATGTCCCGAGTACGCGGATTATTTCCGATCGATGATCGACAATTCGCTAGTCGAGTTTCGTCGCCGCACGGCCGATCGTGCCGGCCGCATCGCGATCTGGAATCATGATCTCGGCGACAACAAGGGCAATAAATGGTCGTACAGCAATTTCATGGGCTGGTTCGTTGCCTACACGACGGCGCAACTCGCGGAATGGGGGTTTGAAGGCTGGGCAGACGAAGCCCGCTGGCTCACCGAATGTACCTGTCAGCAGATCAACGGCAAATGGTGGCCGGCCGCGACGTACTACCACCCGAAGGTTCTGCGTGATGACGGCAATCTTGTTGCTGACTGGGACGAAGCGCTTCAAGAAACCCGGAAGGTTGACAAGAGCTTGGACGCCGCTTTCGCCTTTGAGCCCGGCTCTCTGGAATTCATTCGAACGATAGTTGGCGGCTACGACCGTTACATTTCGACTGATTACATGGGTTACCCGTGGCAGAGCGACGGTTTCTGCGCGAACATCCGGCTCGCGGTGTGGGCGGCTGACAAATACACGCCGGAAGGCATGGCCAGCCCGGTCGCGAACTATCTGGCGCATGAGCGCGTCGAGTACGGCAATAGCGCGCAGTTCTGCCTGAGCCTGAAAACGTCATGAGTGCTCGCCTCGCAGCGCTGTCTCGGTACACCGTCACGGGCAGCCTCGCCAAAGGCCTGCTGCTGGACCCGGCCGACATGTCGACGATGTGGCAAGATTCAGCGAAGACGGTTCCGGTGACCGCGCCTGGAGATCCTGTGCGCGTCATCAAGGATCTGTCGGGCAACGGTTATCAGGCTGTGGCGCTTGCCGATAACCGGCGACCCTTGCTGCAGACCGATGGGTATCGCTACTGGCTGGAGTTCGACGGCGCCGACGATTACATGACGTTCCCGAACGTCGTGGACCGTGACTTCGTTGTGAGCATAGGTTACCGCCAGCGGCCGGGCGATTCCGGGTTTCGCGGCATCATCTTAAGCGACTATCGCGAGCGCGCGTACCTGCCAAGCGGGTCGGCGCAGGCCTTCTTTTGCGCCGGAGGCTCGGTTTCGCTCGGCGGGCTGGCGGTCGATACCGATTACACGCTCAGCGGCTACCGGCGAAACTCGAACGGCATCGGCGCGTACAAGAACGGCGCGTTGGCCGGCACGGCCAATTCCGATAACGGTGTGCACTACGGCGCGGGCGCAATCGCTGCGTACGTGAACAATCAGGCCGGCGACGGCGTCAACCAGATTTCGAAGATCCGCTTCTACGGCATGGGCGTCATATCGCGATCGGACCAGCTTGATGACGATCGGCTGGCCATGGAAGCGTTTGTCAACGAGCGAATGGCCGAGCGGCCGCCGCTATCCGCCGGCGCCGCCATGCTCATGGCCCGCTGATGTTCGACGAGCACGCCGACGCGATCCGCGCCGCGGCGGTCGCCGCATACCCGAACGAGGCTGTATTCGTCATCACAGACGAAACCGGCTGTTACGAGGTGCGCAACGTGCACCCATCGCCGCGCGAGTCGTTCGCGATAGGCAAGAAAGACATGGCCGCCGCCCGGGCCGCAGGGCTGCGGGCGATCGTGCACAGCCACCCGGACTATCCGGCCTGCCCGAGCGAGCAGGACATGCGCGGCCAGCTGTCGACGGCCGTGCCGTGGGGCATCGTTGCCACCAATGGCGAGGCGGCTACGCCGATCACATGGTGGGGCGCCGGAACCGAGCGTCCCTCGCTGGAAGGCCGGCCGTTCGTGCACGGGGTGACGGACTGCTATTCGCTGATCCGCGACTACTACGCGGCGGAACGCGACATCGATCTGATGGAGATTCCGCGCGCCTGGCTCTGGTGGCAGCAGGGCGGCGACCTGTACCGCGAATGGTTCGGCCCCGCTGGGTTCGTGCAGATCGCCCATGCCGAGGCGAAGCCGGGCGACGTCTGGCTGACGCAGATCCGCTCACCGGTGCCCAATCATGGCGGGATACTGCTCGAACGCGGCGAATGCCTGCATCACCCGATGACGCGGGAGGGCGGTCCGGTTCAGCCGAAAGCCTTGTCACGGCGCGAGCCGATCAACCGCTGGCTGCCGCATATCGCCCAAGACCGCGGCGGCATGATCCTGAGATACGAAGGGAGCTGACATGCTACGCACCATCTACCTACACGGCGCCCTGGCCCAGTTCGGCGAGTCGTTCGCTCTGGACGTGCGCGACCCGGCCGAAGCGTGCCGCGCGCTGGCCGCCCAGATCCCCGGCTTTCGCAAGGCGGTGGAAGACGGCCGCTGGCATGTGTTCCGCGGCCCGCTGCTGGCCCGGAACGACCTCGATGAGGACGGTGTGCACGTCGGCCTCGGGCGGGCAAAAGAGGTGCACATCATGCCCGTGGCCGAGGGCGCGGGTGATGTGTTCAATATCGTGGCCGGTGTCGCGCTGATAGCCGCGGCGCCTTTTACCGGTGGCGCCAGCCTTTACGCGGGCGGCGCTCTGGTTCTTACTGGCATCACCGGCATGCTCACGACACAGCCCAAGGTCGACAGCTACAGCGATCGCGAGCGCCCGGATCAGCGCCCGTCATTCATATTCGACGGGCCGACGAATACCAGCACCCAGGGCCTGCCTGTGCCGCTCGTCTACGGCCGTATGCGCGTCGGCTCGATCGTCGTCAGCGCCAGCTTGTCCGCCGAAGACATCCCGCTCGACGGTGACGGCGACGACGGAACGCCGGTCGCCAACCCGTAAGTCTACCACCTGACCGCCCACGGGCCGCCCGCGAGGCGGCTTTTTTGTGCCCGACATAAGGACGTTCGCATGAGCGCAGTGGCCGACGAAATCGACCTGCTGATCGGCGCCAAGGGCGGCGGCAAATCCGGCGGCGGGGGCGGGCGCGTCGCCCAGGAAGACCCGAACACGCTGCGCTCGAACTCGACCGCGCGCATCGTGGACGTGATCAGCGAAGGCCCGATCGTCGGCCTCGTCGACGGTTTCCGCTCCGTGTTTCTCGACGACACGCCGGTGCAGAACGAGGATGATTCGTTCAACTTCGCAGGCCTGATCCGCACGGATCGCTACGGCTACCCGGATCAAGACCCGTTCCCACGCCAGCCCAACGTCGGTAATCCGCAGGATGTGAGCACGCAGGTCCGCGCGGATACGCCGGCCGTGCGGACGATCAACGACACGGAAGTCGACGCGGTCATCGTCACCATCCAGATCCCGGCGCTGACATATCAAGACCCGAAAACGGGCGACCTGCGCGGCACGAGCGTCGAGTGGGCCGTAGACGTACGACCGGCCGGCGGCAGCTGGACCGAAAAGCTGCAGGACAAGATCGAGGGCAAGACGACATCTCCGTACCAGCGCTCCAAGCGTATCCCGCTCGACGGCGACGGCCCGTGGGACGTGCGCGTACGCCGCATCACCGAAGACAGCGACCAGTCCAACGTCCGCAACGACACGTACTGGGCTTCCTACACCGAGCTCATCGACGCCAAGCTGATCTACCCGGACACCGCCGCGTTCGGCCTTGAAGTGGACGCCCGCCAGTTCGGCGACACGATCCCCGCGCGCAAGTACGACGTCTACGGGCTGATCATCTCGGTGCCGTCGAACTACAACCCGGAAACCCGCGAATACAGCGGCCTGTGGGACGGCACATTCAAACAGGCATGGACGGATAACCCCGCCTGGGTCTACTACGACCTCGCCACGAACACGCGCTATGGCGCCGGCTTGCCGTATGTCGACAAATGGGCGCTGTACCAGATCGCCCAGTACTGCGACGCCCTGGTCGACGACGGCTACGGCGGCGAAGAGCCAAGGTTCACCTTCAACACGGTGATTGCCGACCAGACGAGCGTCTACGACGCGCTGTCCCAGCTGGCGAGCGTGTTCCGTGGCATGACGTACTGGGGCACGAACACGGTGATGGCCACGGCCGATATGCCGGGTGATCCGGTGCAGCTCGTCACCCCGGCGAACGTCATCGAAGGCCCGAACGGCTGCTTCGAATACAGCGGCGCGTCGCGCTCGAGCCAGCACAGCGCCTGGCTCGTCAGCTTCAACGACCCGGACAGCAACGACCGCCTGACGCCCGAGATCGTCGAAGACGAAGGCCGCATACAGCGCCTCGGCTGGAAGCCCGCGAACCTGAACGCGATCGGCTGCAACAGCCGCGGCCAGGCCCGCCGCGTCGGCCTGTGGGCGCGCGAGACCGAACTCAACGAAGGCGAGACGCTCACGTACACCGCGGCGATCGACCACGCCAAGGCCCGCCCGGGCGACATCATCGAGCAGCAAGATCCGGATCGCGCCAATGCGCGCCTGAGCGGACGTCTGAAATCCACAGGCACGAGCACGCTCACGCTGGACAAGGTGCCGGACACGATCGACCAGAACGAGACGTGGTATCTCGACGCCGTGCTGCCCACCGGCGGCATCGAACGCCGCGAAATCACGCAGTTCGACGGCGACACCGTGCAGCTTGCGCAGCCGTTCTCGAAAGCCCCGGTGCAGGCGGGGCTGTGGGTGCTGTCCAGCGCGCTCATTGCGCCGCGCCTCTGGCGTGTCGTCGCCAACCGCGAGAGCGGCGCCGTCAACGGCAAGCTGCGCTATCAGATCACCGCCGTTGAGCACGATCCGGCGAAGTACGCCCGCGTGGAGCAGGGTATCTACCTGCCGGCCCCGCCCGACACGCTCATCCCCACCGGCCCGATCACACCGCCCACGAACCTGACGGCCGAGAGCTACACCTATATCGCCGGCGGCACGCAGCACCAAGGGCTGACCGTCAGCCTCACGCCGAGTACCGATGCGCGCGTGCAGGCACACGTCATAGAAGCCCGCGGGCCGACGGACAGCAACTGGCGGACGATCAGCAACGGACCCGGCACATCCGCCGATATCCTAGACGCCGTCGCGGGTGTGTGGATGCTGCGGGGCCGGGCCGTCGACGGCCTCGGCCGGCTGTCCGCCTGGGTGTACGACAACGTCAACGTCAACGGCCTGCTGCTGCCCGGGCCGCCCACGGCCGTGAACATCATCACCGGCGCGTTCTCGATCCAGCTGCTGCCCGCCGGTTTGGCCCCCGGCGCAGTCTGGGAGTTCTGGCGCTCGAACGTCGCCCTCGACGCCGCCGACATCGAAAGCAACGCCGTGCAGGTGGGCGAGGGCAGCAGCCTGGCCGACGTCAAGCTATCGCACAACACGACGTACTACTACTACATCCGAGCGCGGAACGTATACGGCGTCAGCGCCTGGTATCCCGTCCAGGCCACCACGGACAACAACCCGGAAGAAGTGATCGCCGCCCTGAACGAACGCATCACGAAATCCGAGCTCTCGCAAGAGCTGCAACAAACCATCGCCGGGTTCGACCCGGGCGCGCTCGACGAGCGGTTTAAGGAAATCCGCGATCAGTTCGCCAGCGGGCTGCAGACGCTGGAACTGGGGTTCGACACGAACGAGCCGGGCGATGCCGTGTTGCCCGTCGGCTGGCGTGGCGGCAATGAGCTAACAGGGTATCTAGCCCCGATCGGTACAGGTGATGCGGCCTATGGCGCGCTCGATGTCGATGCCGGGAACTGGTATCTGGCGAAGTGCTGGCGGCTGATCCGCCCGGTTCAGAACGTCACTGGCTCCGTGCGCGCCACGGTCGACACCGGCCAGGCGCAGATGATGGCCCGCTTCTACACCGCCGAGGCCCTGTTCATCGGCGACGCTCGCAGCGACCCGCTCACGGCCAGCGGCACGATCGACTACGACCTGCCCGTGCCCGCCGCCGCCGACTACATCGAACTGGTGCTCATCGCCGCCGACACCCCGACCTACGCGGACACCGTGCCGCTATGGTTCGACAACTACGACCGCCGTATCACCATCGCCCGTCCGATGGACGAAACACCGATTGAGCATGCACCGCTAGAGGTCAATAGCTAATGGCTGTTTATAACGACGCAAGCCCGAACAAAGTAGCCGATCAAGCCCTTGGCGGGCACAAATACGTTCCTGCGGCTGATTCGGCGCAAGGCGTCTCATCGCAACTGGATATCAACTTCGAGGAGTGGAAGCGCCGCGCGCTGTTGCGTATTGCCGTCGAGGCGGGTATGGACCCGGCGTCGGATAGTGACATGTTGTTGTCTGACTCAATTTATCGAATGATCGACGGTACTCCATCACGTTTAACCGGCATTAAATTGCTGGCGGATCAGGACGACCTATTACAGCAATCGCCCGGCTGGTACGGATGGACAAACCCAGCTCCAATCAATGGTCCGCCGTCAAACACGCCAACGTATCAAATCGCGCATATTGCTAATGCGGGGAATCGAAATTATAAAATTACTGCATGGTCTACCGGCGACCAAGAGACGTGGACAAATTATAAGGTTTTTGCCGGTTGGACCGGCTGGGATAAATCTTATACAACACGCAACACAACGGTCGACGGTAACGGGAATTTGAGTCCCGCATCTCCTATATTTCGAGTTGCTACCAAACCGTATAATGCCACTGGAGGCGGCTATGCCGTGGCCGGGGCCGGAACAGCGAATAGTTACGCAGCAGGCGTCACGTGCGAACACCCTGCAACAGGAATTTATATCGTCCGCGGATCGCTAGGGTTGCGCCGCGAGGGCTGGTATATAAAGACGCCGCTTGACACAAACTACAATCCGAAATGTTACGTTGAATACGATCAGCACGACGATGGCACGATCGAGATTCGAACGTATGAGCCGGTCGCGAATGGTCCGTTCGTAGCCGGCGGCGAGCCAATGGATATTCCAGCGGGTCGTTGGATAGACCTGCGCCTGGAAATGCCTGAACCTGAACAGCCCGCGGCCGAGAGCGAGACCGAGTAATGGCCCGCGTCGCATTCGACAACGTACAGATCGACGCGTTGCCGTCGCTGTTCGAGATCGGGCAGACGGAATCCGCCGATGCCGTACGCCGGCAGTACGCGGTACAGCGTGCCGAAGTCGCGAACGACAACGTCGATATCGTCAGCACCCAGGTCGATATCCTGCGATCCCGATTCAACGACCCCGAAAACGGCGTTGCGGCCTTGGCCGAGCGCGTTGAGACCAATTTCACCTCGATTCAGGGCGCGCGTGATGATCTGAGCGTGCAATCCGGCCAGCTAGTCGAGATCACGGCGGACATCACGGATCTAAACAGCGAGATCAACAGCCGCGCAACGATCGTCCAGCTGCAGGACGCCCAAGCGGACAACGCATCGGCGCGTGCCCAGCTGAGCACAACGCTACGCTCGGAGTTCGACGGCGATATCGCCGCGCTCGATCAGTCCCTATCGACGGAAATCGACAGCGTCACGGGCAAGATCGAGTCGATGTACGCCGTACGGCTCCAAGTCGACAACGACGGCACGCGCTACATCGGCGGCTACGGCCTCAGCAACGACGGCACGACAGTGCAAGCCGCGTTCGATGTGGACCTTTTCAGCATCGGTCGCCTCGGCGCCGGCAAGGTGCAGCCGTTTATCGTCGATACGTCGGACGGCAATGTCTATATCGACCGGGCGATGATTGCCGTGCTCAACGCCGGCGAGCTGAGCGCGATCACAACTAAAACAGGGACTTTACAGGTCGATAGGCTGACGACTGCGGCGCCCAACAGCACCGCCGGCCGTGTTGAATTGTCGGGTCAAGGCAGTTACGCCCTGTGGGGCGGCAGCGGGTCGAAGACATCCGGCAATGCGAAGTGGTACGTCGACCAGGCCGGCAACTTCGTCGGCCGCGATATCACGGCGCGCGGTGATGTCGAGGCTACAAGCGTTAAAGCGGGCACGGTCAACATCATCGATGAGCTGATGATTCAGGGCAACGCCGTAGTCGTGCCCATCGGTTACAAATCGGATGCGAAAACGAACCAGGCTGGCGATGTCTGGGCGGAAGTTGCGAGGATCAATGTGCCTGCGGGCAAATTGCGATCGGCGACGCCGGCGTTCGTATCGTTCGGATTTAACTACGAGTTTGAGGTGTGGGGGACTGGCAATGCGTCAGTTGGCGTGCGCCTGCTCATCAACGGCTCGATCGAGTACGAGTACATCATCGAAAAAATCCTGGTGACAAACAGCAACAGCAGCTCGCTCGTGCCGATCAATCGCAGCGGCGCATACAATTTCGGCCGACAAATTACGTTGGGCACATCGGCGGCCACCGTGGCCCTGGAGGCCGAGTTCTACACGACGAACAACGTCGACAACGGTGAGCGAGCGACGTTTAACCGCTACATGTTCATGCAAGCGCTCAAAAATTCGGCGGGGATGTAAATGCCGCATTATGCGATTCACGACCCGCAGGGATGGATTCGAACGGTAATAGATTGCCCAACGGACTGGGCCGTTGGATTTGCCCTCGACGACGAATCTGCCGCCCCCGTGCCCGCGGATACGTCGAATGCCGTTCATTGGATCAAACCCGAGACGGGCCGACGAAATACACGCTCGGCGACGCCCTGCACGCCGAGCCGCTCGACGGTGCCCGCAGACGGCACAACCCCGGTCACGTTGTCCCAGATGCGGGACGACACGCAAATCGACGTCGCCGGGCCAGAGCCGCAGCAGATGACGGCCACGGGCTCGGCGCAGCTGACGTTCAGCGCGCCCGGCAGATACCGCATCACCGCCACGGCCCCGTTCCCGGCACTGCCGAAGACGATCACGATACAGGCCCTGCCGCCGGCCGAAGCACGGCGTCAGACCATGCTAGACCGGATCGATGTCGCCGCCGGCGAAGCCCGCCGCCGGTTCGTCAGCCCGGGCGATCTGGTCGCCGAAGAATACCGCCAGGCCGCCGAGGCCGTCGCCCGCTGGCGCGCCGCCGGCAGCCCGCCCGACGACGTCCCGCCCGAGGTGCAGGCGGGCGCCGACTACAGCGAGATCACCCCCGAACAAGCCGCCGCCGAGATCGAAACGACCGCCACCGGCTACGCCCAAGCCATGGCCGCCATCCGCGACATCCGCCTCGCCGGCAAGCGCAGCGTGCGCCAAGCCGCCGAGGCGGATATCGAAACGACGGGTGAGCGCGTGATTGGTCAGCTGGCCGGCGTTGCGCCACCGCAGCCATAGTCAGCCGATCTTATAGCGCAGCCCGAGGCCCCACTCGCACACATGCCGATCGCCGAACCGATCGCGTAGCGTCACGTGCTGCATGTCGATTTCGACGACCCGCATCGGCTCGTCCCGCAGATCCGTGACCAGCCGCGACCTGCCGCTGATGACGCGCTCCCGATCGGCCGTGTCTTCCAGATCTGTCCGGACAAGCACCGAGATCTGATCGCCGACCCTCACGCCCGCCTGAAGCGCTTCTGTGCGCTGTGCATCCGCCGACGACTCGAACCACGCCCAGGGCCTGGACGCGCGCTCATGCGCCGGCGTGTCATCAAAAACGGCGCGCCGGCCGTAAGTGTCGGCCTCGGCGGGGCATGGAAGTGGTGCATTGAGATAAGGGGCTTTGAGTATCGCTCGGGAAGCACGCCCGCGCCAAGCCGCGAAGCGGTGACGGGGAGATGTGGGTGATACGGATAAGCGCCGATACGCACCAATGGGCATGGCGTGCAACGGACGCCCAAGCGGTTTAGTTTGTATTCAGATACTTACGTTTCGGCTGTCGCATTCATAATGCGAGAGTCGGTGGTTCAAATCCACCCATAGCCACCAGTCGACGTGCACCTTCGACCTTGTCGAAGGGTCAAGGGATCCGGTGTAGGCCGGATCCCTTTTTTTTGCTCGGCGCGCGTGCGTCGGGCCGGCGACCCGGGTAGCTGCACGGATCCATCCCGGGCCGGCAAGCCTGATAGACTCGGCCCATTCCGGGTTGACGCTAACCTCGACGCTATGGCCAAAGATCACGATCTCGGCAAGAAGAAGCCGCTCAAGCTCAAGACGGGCTCGTTCGACCGCAATGCGGCGATGGCGCGCATGGGCGTGATGGCGGGCGCATCCTTTGCCGGCCACACGCTGGGCAACTTGTTCCGGAGCAAGGAAGACAAGGAACGCCGCAACCGCGAGTTCTATATCCGCCAGGCCCAGTTCCTGGCCGACGAGCTCGGTCAGCTCAAGGGCAGCGTGATGAAGGTCGGCCAGATGCTGTCTGTCTATGGACAGTACTTCATGCCGCCGGAAGCCATCGAGGTGTTGCGCAGTCTTCAGGACGACAGCCCGCCGGTCGCCTGGGAGGAGCTCGAGCCGGTGGTCCGGGCGCGCCTCGGCCGGGAGCGGTTGGCCGAGATCGATATAGATCCGGAGCCGCTCGCCGCAGCGTCGCTTGGCCAGGTCCATCGGGCGACGCGCCGTTCGGATGGGCGCCAGCTTTGCGTGAAGATTCAATACCCGCAGCTGGCCGACGCCATCGACAGCGATATCCGAACCCTGACCCAGATCGTGCGGCTGGCGCGCCTCGTTCCCAAAGGCGTCGAGCTCAACGCGATCATGGAAGAAGTCCGCGAGATGATCTATCGCGAGGTCGACTACGACCGCGAGCTGCGCATGACGCGTGAGTTCTCGCAGCGGCTGGCGCATGACCCGCGTTTCGTGGTGCCCGAAGTCTTTCCCGAATACTCCACCGAGACGGTGCTGGTCACCTCCTACGAGAGCGCCCACCACGTTCAGAGCGACGCCGTTCAGCAACTCGAACAGTCGCGACGCAACGCGCTCGGTCGCCAAGCCCTCGAGCTGTTCTGTCGCGAGTTCTTCATCTGGGGCATCGTTCAGACCGACCCGCACTTTGGCAACTACAAGGTGCGGATCAACGACGATGGCCAGGATCAGATGGTGCTGCTGGATTTCGGCGCCACGCGCGAGTTTGCGCCCCGCTTTCTCGGCTCTTATTACGACGTCGTCATCGGTGCGTATGAAGGCGATGCGCAGCGCTTGATCGACGGCGCGATCGGTATCAATCTGCTGCGCCGGGATTCGCCGCAACATGTCTTCGATGCCTTCGCCAAGGTCGGCATGCTGATGATCGAGCCGTTCTCGGCGCATCCTCCGGCCGAATTGACGACCGACGACGGCGCTTATCGCTGGGGCGAGTCGGATCTGCCGTTCCGGGTGTCCCGCGCGGTGTCGGATGCCGCGATTTCGCGCTGGTTCCGTATTCCGCCGCGCGAGATCGTATTCCTGCACAGGCGGCTGGGCGGCGTGTTCGTGCTGCTGGCCGTGCTGGATGCGGAAATCGATGCGCACGCGCTGCTCGGCGAATATCTCTATCACGACGCCGACAACCGGACCGAGACCAAAACTGAAACGGGCACATCGACGGCGGGTTAGCCGTTGAGCCCGTCTGCGGCGGCCTTGCAACAGCCGCCGGTCACCCGTTCAAGGAAACCCTATGAAGTTTGAGGAAACCTTCGATTTCACGCATGACGCGGGCACTATTCTGCGCATGTTCACCGACGAATCCTATTATCTCGACAAGTACGAGCGGCTGGGCGGACGTGCGCCCAAGCTGCTCGATAGCCGCCAGGGCGACGGCGAATTCGAGA
This sequence comes from Salinisphaera sp. T31B1, assembly GCF_040361275.1. NCBI lineage: Bacteria > Pseudomonadati > Pseudomonadota > Gammaproteobacteria > Salinisphaerales > Salinisphaeraceae > Salinisphaera > Salinisphaera sp. T31B1. Next base: position 38,344 of record NZ_APNH01000007.1, read on the forward strand.
TCAGCGTGCGGCATGCGCTTGACGCGACCAAGTTGTCGTTTCCCGATATTCTGAAGAAGCGGATCGGCGATCGAATCCTGCTGACCCAGACCGATCACTGGACGCTTGAGGATCGCACTGGCCGGATCGATATCGATATCGAGAAAGCGCCGGTGGACATCGCCATCGATATGCGCCTGCAGGAGCGCGGCGAGAACGCCTCGCGCCTGACGCTGGTTTTCGATATCGATGCGCAGGTACCGCTGCTCGGCGGCAAGATCGAAAAAGCGATCGCCGGCCCAATCACCGAGCGTACGCGCAAGGATCTGAAGCTGAGTAACGAAATGGCCTCGAACTACACCGCCTAGACTGCCCATGCACGACGAACGTAACGAACACGGCCGCTCGCACTGCGACGAGCCGGCACCGCCCACGCTCTGGCAGTCCTGGATGAGCGTGCTGGCGGCTTTTTTCGGGGTCCAGTCCAGTGCCAACCGGGAGCGCGATTTTACGCGTGGCAAGGCGAGTCATTTCATCCTGCTCGGCCTGCTGGCCACGGTGCTACTGATCGGCCTGTTGATCGGCGTGGTGGTGCTGATCCAGCATTTCGCCGCGCCGACCTAGACTGGCTTTCACCCCTCCGCGGCTACCCGTTTGAGCCGATAGAGCGCTTCCAGGGCCTGTCGGGGCGTGAGATCGTCACAGTCCAGTTCGGCCAGTGCGTCGCGCAGCGCATCCTCGACCGGCACGGCCGGATCGGGCGCGGCGGCTTCGAATAGACCCATCTGCGGCCCGGCTTCGGCGCGCGACTGGGCTTCGAGTTCGTCCAGGTGTTTCTTGGCCTGGCGAATCACGCCGCGAGGCACGCCGGCGAGCGAGGCGACCTGCAGGCCGAAGCTGCGTGATGCCGGGCCGGGCCGGATGGCGTGCAGGAACACCAGACGCTCTTCGCCGCCACTGCGATAGTCGGCGACCTCGAAATGGGCGTTCTGGCTGGCCGGCCACTGGTCGGCGATCTGGGTCAGTTCGAAGTAGTGGGTGGCGAACAGCGTATATGCACGGTTGTGTCGTGCCAGCCGCTCGGCGACCGCGCGTGCCAGCGCCAGCCCGTCGTAGGTCGACGTGCCCCGGCCGATTTCGTCGAGCAGCACCAGCGATGCCTCGGTTGCATGATGCAGGATCTGTGCGGTCTCGCTCATCTCGACCATGAAGGTCGATTGCCCGGCCGACAGATCATCGCCTGCACCGATCCGCGTGAAGATACGATCCAGTGGGCCGATTGTCGCGGCATCGGCCGGCACGAAGCTGCCGATATGGGCCAGCAGAACGATCAGCGCTGTCTGGCGCATGTAGGTCGATTTGCCGCCCATGTTGGGTCCGGTGATGAGCAGCAGGCGGCATTCGTCGTCGAGCACCGTATCGTTGGCCACGAACGGATGGTCGGCGAACTGTTCTACCACCGGGTGGCGTCCACCCTTGATTCGGATGCCGGGCGCATCGACAAGTGTCGGCGCGACCCAGCGATAGTCCAGCGCGCAGCGGGTCAGCCCGCAGAGGACGTCCAGATGGGCCAGCCCGGCCGCGATCGCCTGCAGCCGCGGTAGGTGGCCGGCCAGCGACTCGACCAATTCGGCGTAGAGCGCTTTTTCCCGAGCCAGGGCGCGTTCGCGGGCCGAGAGTACCTTGTCCTCGAAGCCCTTGAGTTCAGGCGTGATATACCGCTCCACGGCCTTGAGCGTCTGGCGACGCTGGTAGTCGATCGGCGCTTTGTCCGCGTGTGTCCGCCCCATCTCGATGTAGTAGCCGTGCACGCGGTTATAGCCGACCTTGAGCGTCTCGACGCCGGTACGTTGGCGTTCGCGTGTTTCCAGCTCGGCCAGATAACCGTCGGCGTTGGCCGACAGCGCGCGCAGCTCGTCCAGCTCGGTGTCGTAGCCGCGGGCGATAACGCCACCGTCGCGTACGACCACCGGCGGTGTCTCGACCAGCGCCCGCACGAGCAGCTCGCGGACATCGGGCACGGTGTCCAGTTGTTCGTTGAGCGCAGCGATCAGAGGCGCATCGAGTCCGGCCAGACGTTGCTTGAGATCGGGCAGCGCCTGCAGAGCGCGGCTCAGCCCGGACAGATCGCGCGGGCGTGCCGAACCCAGCGCGATACGGGTCGCGATGCGTTCAACATCCGGGATCTCGCGTAGCCGCTCGTGAAGATCGGCGTGTGCGCCCTGAGCCAGTGTGTCGATGGCCTGATGACGGTGGCGCAGGATATCGAACTGTCTCTGCGGCTCGGCCAGCCAGCGGCGCAAGGCGCGTGCGCCCATCGGCGTGGCACAGCGATCCAGCAGGCCGACGAGACTGTGGCGACTGTCGCCGGTCGAGCTGAACTCGATTTCCAGATTGCGCCGCGTGGTGCCGTCGAGTATGAGCGTGTCGGTGATCGCATACGTACGCAGGCTGCTGATATGGGGCAGGGCAGCCTGCTGCGTGGTCTCGACATAGTCGATCAGCGCACCGGCCGCAGCGATCGCGCGCGGCAGATCGGCGCAACCATAGGCATCGAGCTGGGCCACATCGAAAAACGCTTCGAGTTTGCGGCGCGCGCTCACTGCGTCGAACAGCCAGGCGGGACGTTCGGTAATGGCAGTCTCCACGCCGGCCAGATCGAGAGAGGTGCCTTCGGCTACCACGATTTCTCTTGGGGCCAGACGCGCAAGTTCGGCGGCCAGGGCGGTCTCGTCGGCGACTTCGGTGACGGCGAAGTCGCCGCGAGCAAGCTCCAGCACTGCGATGCCGATCGCCCGTCTGGCGGGGGCGAGCGCCACGATCAGATTCGCGCGCCGCGCGTCCAGCAGGGCATCGTCGGTGACCGTGCCGGGCGTGACCACGCGTACGACTTCGCGGCGAACCGGACCTTTCTGCGTGCCCGGCGCTTCCATCTGTTCGCAGATCGCTACTGACTCGCCCAGCGCGATCAGCCGGGCGAGATAGGACTCGGCGGCGTGATAGGGCACGCCCGCCATGGCGATCGAGCGGCCGCCGGATTCGCCGCGGGCGGTGAGCGTGATATCGAGCAGTTCGGCCGCACGCACCGCGTCGTCGAGGAACAGCTCGTAGAAATCGCCCATGCGGTAGAACACCAGCATGTGCGGATAGTCGTCCTTGATCGCCAGATACTGTCGCATCATCGGTGTGTGATGCGACCGGTCGTCCGCCGGATCGGGGGCGCCGTGGTTCACGGATCGGGACATATCGCTCTGGTACTCATGGGTTGAAATCTTAGCGTCTGTTTCTGGCAACAGCCGGCCGGCGCCGCGTCGATGCAACGCGCGCCACGCGATTGTAGAGATCGACGGCGGATGACGCAGGGCACGGCCATCCTAACCTCGCGACCGCACTGCGCAGACCGCTGTGCCGTGCATAATAGACTGATGATTGCAGCATACGATCCGAGTCAGTCGATCGCCGCGCTTGTCGAGCAGTTGGCGACCCTGTTGCCCGCGCGCGGTCAGCGCGTGGCGAGCGCCGAATCCTGCACTGGCGGTCTGATAGCAGCGGCCTGTACCGAGCGCTCCGGCAGCTCGGACTGGTTCGAGCGCGGCTTTGTAACGTATTCCAACGCGGCCAAGGCCGAGACGCTGGGCGTGGACGCCGGGTTGATCGGCACCCACGGCGCAGTCAGCGCTCCGGTGGTCGAGGCCATGCTGTCGGGCACGCTCGCTCATAGTCCGGCCGACTGGGCGGTGGCCGTGTCCGGCGTGGCCGGTCCGGGCGGCGGGAGCGCGGACAAACCGGTGGGCACGGTCTATATCGGCTGGATGGCACGCGACGGCATGGCCGAGGTGGTGCGCTACCAGTTCGACGGTGACCGCGGCCAGGTCCGGCAGGCCAGCGTCCTCGCCGCGCTGGTCGGGCTGCGCGAGCGTGTCGATCCCTGTCGCTAGCCCGAGCGCCGGCCGGTGGGCCGCCTGTTCTGTCGCGAATGGGTCCATCGCGCATGTTGCGACCGCACCATGACCGATGCCGGCGACATGCGGCTGTTCTTCGCGCTCTGGCCACCACCTGCACTCGCGCGACGGCTGGCCCGGCGGGCGGCCGGTTTATCGGTGACCGGCCGGCCCGTGGCCTGGCCCCGGCTGCACCTCACGCTGGCGTTCATCGGCCGTTGCGGCGGCGACGAGTTGGCCGATCTGACTGCGCGGGCCGGCGCCGTGAATGTGCCCCGCTTCGATCTGACGCTCGATCGCGTCGGCCATTTCGCCGGCCCACGCATCACCTGGATCGGCTGTGCCGATCCGCCCCCCGCACTGTTGCGTCTGGCCGCGGCGCTGCGCCCACCGAACGCGCTTGATTCGGCGCGTTTTCGCCCGCATATCAGCGTGATCCGGTCGAATTCGGCGACGGTCTCTCTGCCCATGGAGCCGGTTTGGTGGGCGGTCACACGGTTCTGTCTCGTGGCCAGTGGCCACAACGGACATCCCGGGGCGTATCGCACGCTTTCTCACTGGTCGCTCGCGCGCGCTGAAAGCCACGTCGCGGGTATGGAATAATGACTTTCAACCGGGCGCTAAGGCGCTGGCGGCACCGCAGGGCAGGGCCGCAGTACGGATCGAATTCACGGGCCTGACTCGATCGAGCGCCCGCACAGCACGTGACCAAAACTATGGACGAAGATCGCAAAAAAGCATTGGCGGCGGCACTGAGCCAGATCGAACGCCAGTTCGGCAAGGGATCGGTAATGCGCATGGGCGATGCCGAACCCGTGAACGTGGCCGCGATATCCAGCGGCTCGCTCACACTTGACGTGGCGCTGGGCATTGGCGGCTATCCCCGTGGCCGGGTGGTGGAAATCTATGGTCCGGAATCCTCGGGCAAGACCACCTTGACGCTCCAGGCGATCGCTGAGGCCCAGAAAGCCGGCGGTACGGCAGCATTCATCGATGCCGAGCATGCGCTCGATCCCACCTACGCCGAAGCGTTGGGCGTGGATATTGAGAACCTTTTGATCAGCCAGCCCGACACCGGCGAGCAGGCGCTTGAAATCGCTGACATGCTCGTGCGCTCGGCTGCAGTCGATATCGTGGTCATCGACTCGGTCGCCGCCCTGACGCCCAAGGCCGAGATTGAAGGCGAGATGGGCGATTCGCATGTCGGCCTGCAGGCGCGGTTGATGAGTCAGGCGCTGCGAAAGCTCACGGCCAACATCAAGCGCACCGGGACGTTGGTGATGTTCATCAACCAGATCCGGATGAAGATCGGCGTGATGTTCGGCAGTCCCGAGACCACGACCGGCGGCAACGCGCTCAAGTTCTATGCCTCGGTTCGTCTGGATATTCGCCGGATCGGCGCAATCAAGAAGGGCGACGAAGTCATCGGTAACGAAACCCGGGTCAAGATCGTCAAGAACAAGATGGCGCCGCCGTTCCGCAAGGCCGAGTTCGAAATACTCTATGGTCAGGGCAGTTCTCGTGAAGGCGAGATCATCGATCTGGGTGTCGCCAACAATCTGGTCGAGAAAGCCGGTTCCTGGTACTCGTACAACGGCGACCGTGTCGGCCAGGGTAAGGACAACGCCCGTCAGTTTCTCAAGGACAACCCAGAGATCGCCGCCGAGATCGAAACCGCACTGCGCGAGAAGCTGATGCCGGCGAAAAAGAAGAAAGGCGACGACGACGTCGAAGCCGCACCGGCCGACACGGGCGCCGACGCCGATCTGCTTGGCTCCGCCCAGGCTGGCGGGCGCAAATAACGGCGCGGTCGTGAAGCGCACCGCCATACAGAAGTCCGCGCTGTCATAGCGCGGGCTTCTTTGATCCGACCCGTTTCGTGACCGCCGACCCGCACGGCGCCGATCGCAACAGCGGCCCGGACGCCGGGGTCGCCGCGCTGGATCCCGCCGAAGCCGCGGCCGCCGAGCGACTGGCGATCCGCAAGCGGGCGATGGATTTTCTTGCCCGGCGCGAACATGCCTATGCCGAGCTCGTCGTCAAACTCAGAAAGCGCGAGCACGCGGCGGACGAAATTGGGCCGGTCCTGGATGAGCTGGTCGACGACGGGCTGCTCTCGGATGCCCGCTATGCCGAGGCGGTGGTGCGCTCGAAGAGCGAGCGCGGTATCGGGCCGCAGCGCATTCGGGCAGAACTGACGGCGGTCGGCGTCGGCGACGGCGTCATCGATATGGCATTCGAGAACGTGCCGGTGGACTGGTTCGCACTCGCGAATGCTGTCCGGCGCAAGCGCTTCGGGAACGATGTGCCGACTGACTTTCCAACGCGCGCCAAGCAGATGCGGTTTCTCCAGCGCCGCGGCTTCGACACGGACCAACTGCGTGCTGCCTTCGACGACTGACTTCGGCAGCGCGGCTTGCATGGCGCCATAGCACGGGTGTCATGATGGGCGATCGTCACCCTCAGCGCCGGGCATCGTCATGAAGATCACTGCCGAACTGTGTGTCATTCCCATGGGCGTCGGGGTCTCCGTCTCCCGGTACGTAGCAGCCTGTGAGCCGATTCTGCGACAGGCGGGACTCAATCCCCAGTTGCATGCTTACGGCACCAACGTCGAGGGCGAATGGGATGACGTATTCGCCGCGTTCAAGCGCTGTCACCAGGCGATCCACGATATGGGGGCCGTGCGCGTATTCACGACCGTCAAGCTCGGCAGCCGTAACGATCGTGCGCAGAGCAACGACGACAAGATCGCCAGCGCGCGGTCGTATTTCGATTGATTGGCAGGGTCCGGGCGGCGCGCGCTGAGCGGCGTTCGGTCTGCAACAACCCGGCGTGGCGTGGCGCCCACGCGCCGGTACAGTCCGGGCCGTGGGCTCTGCTAGACTATCGCGCTGTTTGAGCCTGTTTTGCGGAGACGTGGCTAACCATGATGTCCACCAACGCGCTGCGGTCGCGCTTCATCGAATTTTTCGAGCGTGAGCAGCATCGCTTCGTCCAGTCGGCGTCGCTGGTGCCCGCCTCCGATCCGACGCTGCTGTTCACCAATGCCGGCATGGTGCCGTTCAAGGACGTCTTCCTTGGCAACGACCGCCGTGATTACAGCCGCGCGGTCTCGTCGCAGCGCTGCGTGCGCGCCGGCGGCAAGCACAATGACCTCGAGAACGTCGGCTATACCGCCCGGCACCATACGTTCTTCGAGATGCTCGGCAACTTCAGCTTCGGCGACTATTTCAAGCGCGAGGCGATCAACTTCGCGTGGACCTTTCTCACCGTGGAGCTGGGGCTACCGGCCGACCGGCTGTGGGTGACGGTGTTTGAAGAGGACGCCGAGGCGGAGCAGATCTGGCTCGAGGAAATCGGTGTGCCCGAAAGCCAGTTTTCGCGCATCGGGGCCAAGGACAACTTCTGGTCGATGGGCGATACCGGCCCGTGCGGACCCTGTTCGGAGATCTTCTACGATCACGGGCCGCATATACAGGGGGGCCCGCCCGGTACGCCGGAAGAGGACGGCGACCGGTATGTTGAGATATGGAACCTGGTGTTCATGCAGTACGACCGTCAACCCGACGGCGAATTGCGCGACCTGCCCAGTCCGTCCATCGACACCGGCATGGGCCTGGAGCGTATTGCTGCAGTGATGCAGGGCACGCACGACAACTACGGGATCGACACCTTCCAGACATTGATCGCCGCCGCGGCCGAGGCGGTGGGTATCCAGGGGCAGGCGCCCGAAGCCCAGCAGGCATCGCTCAAGGTCGTCGCCGATCATATCCGGGCGACGGCCTTTCTGATAACCGACGGCGTGATGCCGGCCAACGAAGGGCGAGGCTATGTACTGCGGCGGATCATGCGCCGTGCCATTCGCCACGGCCATAAGCTGGGTGCCACCGACAGTTTCTTCTATCGGCTCGTTGCCCCGCTGGTTTCGCTGATGGGTGAGGCCTTCCCCGAGTTGGCCGAGTCGCAGGCCCAGATCGAGCGCGTGATCGAACAGGAGGAGCAGCGTTTTGCCCTGACCCTCGCGCAGGGCATGCGCATTCTCGAGGATGCCATCCAGGCCATGGCCGGCACCGAAATACCCGGCGAGACGGTCTTCAAGCTTTACGACACCTATGGTTTTCCGGTCGATTTGACCAATGACGTGGCCCGAGAACGCGGTCTGACCCTGGATACTGCCGGCTTCGACGCCCAAATGAGCGAGCAGCGCGAACGTGCGCGCGCGGCCAGTCAGTTCGGTGCCGATTATCAGGCGCGGGTCGAAGTCAGTCAGGCCACCGAGTTTCTCGGCTATGAACACACCGAGGCCGACGCGTCGGTCGTGGCTCTGGTGCGCGACGAAGCGCCGGTCGACACGCTGGCCGACGGCGACGAAGGGGTGGTGGTGCTCGATCGCACACCGTTCTACGGCGAATCGGGCGGTCAGCTCGGCGATACCGGGGTGATCGAGGGTGACCACTTTCGCTTTGTCGTGACCGATACACAGAAGCAGCGGGGTGTCTTTTTACACTTCGGCCATGTCGAGGCCGGCCAGGTGCAGGCCGGGGCGACGGTGCACGCCCGGATCGAGCGCGCTCGCCGCCAGGCGATCGAACTCAACCATACTGCGACTCATTTGCTGCATGCGGCGCTGCGCGAGACGCTCGGTACGCATGTCCGGCAAAAGGGCTCAATGGTCGCCCCGGAACGGCTGCGTTTCGATTTCGCCCATTACGAATCGGTCGCCCCGGGCGTGTTGGCGGACATCGAGTCGCAGGTCAACGAACGCGTACGCCAGAACATTGCCGGCCAGTTCTATACGCGCAGCTACGACGAGGCGATCGCCGAAGGTGCGCTGGCGTTTTTCGGAGAGAAATACGGCGACGAAGTGCGCGTGGTGCGCTTTGGCGATTATTCGGTCGAGCTGTGCGGCGGCACGCATGCCCGTGCCAGTGGTGAGATCGGGCTGGTCAAGATAACGGAGGAACGCGGCGTGGCGGCCGGCGTCCGGCGGCTGGAAGCGGTGACCGGCGCACACGCGCTGGCGTGGGTTCAGGATGCCAGCGAACGCGAGCATCGCGTCGCGACCCGTCTCAAGGCGTCGCCGAGCGAGCTCGAGGACAAGCTGGATCGCATGCTCGAACGCGTCGCCGGGCTTGAAAAACAGCTCGAGGCCGCCAATCAGAAGCTCGCATCCAGCCAGGGCCAGGACCTGGCGGCCGGCGCCCGTGAGATCGGTACCGCCCGGGTCGTGGTCCAGCGGATGGACGGCGCCGATCGGAAGGTGCTTCGCGAAACCGTGGATGCGCTCAAGAGCCAGCTCGACAATGCAGTGGTCGTGCTCGGCGCGGCCGCAGACGGCAAGGTGGCCCTGATTGCGGGCGTCGCCAAGACCCAGAGCCAGCGCGTGCCCGCCGGCGACCTGGTGAATTTCGTGGCCGAGCAGGTCGGCGGCAAGGGCGGCGGGCGCCCGGACATGGCGCAGGCCGGGGGCACGGACGCCACGCGACTGGACGACGCGCTCGCAAGCGTTTATGAATGGGTCGGGCAGCGCATCGGCTGATCGGATCCGCGACCACGGGCGCATCTGTGCGCCCGACCAGCATCAAGCGGCTGACGCGTCGTATGGCCGACGCGGCGCATGGCAGGGGACAGGGAGACAACGGTGCCGATCGCAGACCAAGGATCATTGACGTCGCAGCGTCCGCAACGGCTGGCGGTGTGCTTTCGAGCACGCGCTGATCGGCCCGGTTCCCAACCCAATACCCTACTCATCGCAACGCCTGGACGCGTGGCCTGCAGGGCAGGTGAGCGCGATCCGTTCATGACCAAATCAGAGGTTTCTCCATGGCATTGATTGTTCAGAAATACGGTGGCTCGTCGGTCGGGTCGGTCGACAAGATCAAGCGTATTGCCCAGAAGATCAAAGGCTATCGGGACAATGGCGATCAGGTCGTCGTCGTGGTATCGGCCATGGGCGGCGAGACCGATCGCCTGCAGGGGCTGGCCGAGGAGCTGGACGGCCGTCCGATCCCGCGCGAAATGGATGTGCTTTTGTCGACCGGCGAACAGGTGACCATTGCGCTGTTGTCGATGGCGCTGCGTCATGCCGGCGTGGATGCGCAGTCGTTCACCGGTTGGCAGGTGCCGATCGTCTCCGATGATTCGCATTCCAAGGCGCGTATCGAAAAGATCGAGCCGGACAATCTGCGCGCCGTGCTGGATGACGGCAAGGTGGCAGTGGTCGCCGGCTTCCAGGGCATCACCGAACACGGCCAGATCTCCACCCTCGGTCGCGGCGGTTCGGATACCACGGCTGTGGCCCTGGCCGCCGCGCTGGGCGGCGACGAGTGCCAGATCTACACGGACGTCGACGGCGTCTATACCACCGACCCGCGGGTCGTTTCGAGTGCCCGGCGGCTGGATACCATCACCTTCGAAGAGATGCTGGAGATGGCCAGTCTCGGCTCCAAGGTGCTACAGATTCGCGCGGTCGAGTTTGCCGGTAAGTACGGCGTACCGCTGCGGGTTCTGTCCACCTTCGACGACGGCCCCGGCACGCTCATCACATTGGAGACTCAAGTGGAAGAACCGATCATTTCCGGTATCGCCTTCACCCAGGATGAAGCGCAGCTGACCGTGTTGGGCGTGCCCGATCGTCCCGGGATTGCGTATGCGCTGCTCGGGCCCATCGGCGAGCACAACATCGAAGTCGACATGATTCTTCAGAACGTGTCCGGCGACTCGTCGAGCGATTACACGCTGACCGATTTCACCTTCACCGTGCATACCCGCGATTTCGATGCGGCCAAGGAGCTGCTCGAAAAAGCGGCGAAGGACCTGGGCGCGCGCGAGGTCTCGGGCCAGTCCGGTATCGCCAAGGTATCGCTGGTGGGCGTCGGCATGCGCTCGCATGCCAACGTCGCGGCTCGGATGTTCAAGGCGCTGTCCGACGAAAGCATCAATATCCGAATGATCTCGACCACCGAGATCAAGATCTCGATCGTCATCGAGACCAAGTATCTCGAACTGGCCGTACGCGCGCTGCATGACGAGTTCGATCTGGACGAGGATCCCAAGAAAGTCGAGTCGGAGCTCACGCCGACGGCGGAACAGGATTGATGCGCCCGCATGCCGATCATCGAACGCCGCGTGGGCCAGGCGATACGTATCGGCGATGAGATCGTTGTCGAAGTGGTCGCCGCCCGCGACGGTCAGGTCCGGCTGGAAGTGGTAGCGCCGCGCGACATCGCGGTCGAAGCGGTCGATGCCGGTGCGCAAAACGGCGCTACCGCCGACGGTAAGCCGCCCGGGCTGCTCGCGCCGAGCGGTTCCCGACAGGCTTGAAGCCTGCCGGGGCTTTACCCGGCCGGGTCGACTCGGTAGTATTCGCGGCCTCGATCGGTCGCGGGTGCTACCCGTGCCGGTTCGGAGATTCAGGAGAGGTGGCCGAGTGGCTGAAGGCGCTCCCCTGCTAAGGGAGTAAGGGGTTTATAGCCTCTTCGAGGGTTCGAATCCCTCCCTCTCCGCCATTATCGAATTGCTCCGGGGCCGGATTCGGACCCGGAGCATGTCGGTCAGGCGCTAGTATTTCATGCCTGGGTCGCGAGACTGGCTGGTCTGGTCGCCGACCGACGGTTCGTTGTCGTCGTCCTGTGTCGACGAGGCGTCGGAGCTGTCGGCGTCGTCGCCTTCTCGCACGGCGCCCGGTTGGCTGGGTTGTTCTTCGCTGACCTGTGTACACTCGACCTGACCGTCGGCATCTTTCTCGCACTGTTTGTCGGCGAGAGCGATGGAAGGCAGCAACAGGAGTGCGGCAATAACGAGATAGTGCTTCATGAATGGCCTTGAGATGAGTTCGGCCGCTATTGTTAGCACTGTCGAAGACGACGCACAAATCGTGACTGGACCCGGTTGGGAGCGTCGCGTACAATACGCGCTATTCCAAGGCGAGGGATAGAGAAAAGCCTCAAATATTATTGTCATTCAATAAGTTGAGGCGAATAGAAGCTTTCGAGCTTCGTATTGAGATCAAAGCGCCCGTAGCTCAGTTGGATAGAGCGTGCGGCTACGAACCGCAAGGTCGAGAGTTCGAATCTTTCCGGGCGCGCCATTACGAAAAGCCCTCCAAGCATGGAGGGCTTTTTTTTTGGCTTGCGTACGCACCGGATTGCGGGAATCCCTGCCTATCGTGCAACGCGCTGCATGGGTGACGCTAAATTCTCTTATCAGTCGGGTGGTCGGGCCGGACGAGCGGTCGTCTGCCAGCGGTAGCGCAGCGTACCCCGCTCACATGAACTGGCCCATCGTGGTTGGTCGAACGCGATCCCGGCCGGCGTATCGCCCCATCGAGTATCGAACCTAGAACCCATCTACCGGCCGAGCGGCTTTCTCTGATCCCGCAAGTATCGGCTGGCCGCTGACTCGTTGCGGATATCGCCCTGATCGTCTGCCCTGCGTCCAGACCTGGCCGGGCCCCTGCGTCACCGGCATCCGGTAATCAGAGGCGGGACTCGCATCTCATGGCATGCGCGTAGGTCGAACTCGCCGGGAGTAACCATCGTATGGGGCTCGACGGTAGCCGAGCCGGCCGGCCAACGGTCGGGAAGGTTGCCGTCCGACGTCCTGAGTCCGCCGCGAGCGGGTCGATGCGAACCGATAACGGATTCTTGCGAAGTCGGCTTATATCCCGTGTCGCGGTCACTACGCGCAGACCTGAGCGTGAACGGCGCACGTCGATAGGCGGCCGGTCGCACCAGCAGCGCATTTGAGCGGCTACGACCAAAGGCTGGTTTGACAGCGATTGAGGTATGCATTCTAATTTGTCCGGACAAACGGACATTCAGTTCGACAACCGGTTCGGCCGTCTCGATTTTCCGGCCTGCCGCGCTTTATGGAATGCATGGAGAACAGGACGTTATGAGCGAGACACAAAACCGCGTACGCCAGCAGATCGGTCGCTACTTCGACGAGCTGACGGTCGGCGATATCTACGAACATCGGCCGGGCCGCACGATCACAGAGGCGGACAACATCCAGTTCTCGCTGTTGACCCTGAACAATCATCCGATGCACTGCGATGCGTCCTACGGCCGTGCCAGCGAGTTCGGTAACAACCTGGTCAACAGCGGCCTGACGCTGGCGATCGTTCTCGGCATGACCGTCGGCGATATCAGCGGGAAGGCGATCGCCAACCTGGGCTGGAACGAGATCAAGCTGACTGCACCGATCTTCCCCGGCGACACGATCTATGCTGAAACCGAGGTGCTGAGCAAGCGCGAGTCGAAATCGCGTCCGGGTCAGGGAATCGTGGTCACGCGCACCACGGGGCTCAAAGAGGACGGCACCGTATTTCTGACGTTCGAGCGTTCCTCGCTCATTCCGGCCCGCGGCCACGCCGTAGACGACTGATAAGCGGCGAACTGCGGTTCGTTCGACCAACGACAATCCACGATCCAATCGGGAGGAGATCCACGATGCGTCCACTTAAGACGAAGTCCTTGCTGTTTGCGCTTGCCTGCGCGTTCTCGGCTACTGCACCGGCGGCCGACATGGTCATGACCAATGAAGTCGCCACCACGCACTGGAAGACCCAGTACATGGAAGAGGTCGGCGAGTCGATCAAGAAAAAGACCGACGGCGAGATCAATCCGATCGTGTTCCCGTCGGGCCAGATCTACAACGACCAGGACGCGCTCGCGGCCCTGGGAACCGGCGCGGTACAGATGGTCTGGCCGGTGGCAGTACGGCTCGAGACGATCGACCCGCGCACCGGCGTGTTGAGCCTGCCGTTCACGCTCAAGACCGAAGATATGCAGAAGGCGTGCTATCGCCAGCAGGTCTCCGACATGCTTACCTCGTTCGTCGACAAGCGCAATTTGAAGGTCCTGACTCTGCTGCGTGCGGCCGATCTGATCTTCCTGTTCGGCGATAAGGACATCAAGAGCCTGAAGGGTATGCAGGGTGCCAAGGTGCGCGTCATCGGCGGCAAGGTCTATCTGGCCACCATGAAGGCTACCGGTGCCAACCCGATTTCCATGCCGGCCTCCGAAATGAGCACGGCGCTGGCGCAGGGCACCATCGACGGCGTCCTGAGTTCGGCTGCGGGCTGGGCCGACATGCTGGGCACGTCCGCCCAGTACGGCTATTTCGTACCGGGCTTCGAACTGGCCACCTATGCGGTCGTCGTCGACAAGTCCTGGTACGACAACCTGAGCGATAAGGACGCGGAGATCGTGCGTGACAGCGTCGAGGATATCGCCGACGACCAGTGGACCAGCACGGTCGAAAAGGATCAGAAGCTCATCGAGAAGATGGAATCCGAAGGCGGGACCTACACCGTGGCCGACGATGCCGAGATCCAGCGCTGGCGCGACAAGATGCAGCCGGTGGTCGATCAGTTCGCCCAGGAATACCCCGGCGCCGTGGACAAGCTCAAGGCGCTCAATTCGTCCTGCCAGTAAGCGCAGGGCGGTTTCGAGTCGCGTTCAGTCTTCAACCACGGGATCGGTATGTCCAAAGAACGCAATAGAGTTCTGAAACTGTTCGAGTCGTACGTGCGATTCGAAAAGAGATACGTGCTCACGGTCGCCACGATCATGTTGATCGGGGCGACCACCATCATGCTCATGGAAGGCATCGGTCGAACGTTTTTCGACACCAGTTTTTTCTGGGCCGAAGAATCGGTGCGCTATCTGGTGCTGTGGGCGTTCTTTCTCACCCTGGGATGTGCTGGCCATGCCGGCCAGCACATCCGCACCGATCTGGTCGTCGAGCATTGTCCACGTCCGGTTCGTCAGTTCGCCAGCGCTGTGGCTTGCCTTCTAGGTCTGGTGTTCTGCGGTCTGCTGGTCTATGCCGCCATTCCCCAGGTCGAGCGTTACCACTCGCTGGGCATGCTCACCGATTCGTCGCTGAATCTGCCGCTCTGGGTGTTGTTCCTGGTGCTGCCGGTCGGGGCGGTGATGTGGGGCGTGTTCTATCTGCATGGTCTGGTCCGCGTGCTGTCGGGCCACGACGCATTCGTGGACTCTCACCACGATGACGTACCTCTGGAAATGAGCGACGACCTGTCGTCCAATCCGCGCAAATCGGAGCAGGCATGACTATTCTTATTGCGCTTTGCCTGATGCTGCTGCTGCTGGCGATCGGCACCCACGTCGCGGTGGTGCTGGGCCTGGTGACCGGTGGCCTGGTGCTCACCGTGGCGGGCGTGCCGGCCACGGTGGTCGCCCAGACGGCTTTCAAGTCGGTCAACAGCTATCCCATGCTGGCTATCCCGATGTTCGTGCTGGCCGGCAACCTGATGATGAAGGGGAATCTGGCCAGTCTTATGATCGAGCTCATCGGCAGCCTCGTCCGCGCGGTACGCGGTGGGCTGGCGATCACGGTCATGTTGTCGAGCGTGTTCTTTGCCGCGGTGTCGGGCAGCTCCGTGGGCTCTGCGGCGGCGATCGGCGTGGCGACGATCGACGGGCTCAAGAAGGAGCGCTATCCGACCCACTTTGCTGCCGGCATCGTGGCCGTCGGCGGCACGCTGGGAATCATGATTCCGCCGTCGCTGAGCTTCATTCTGATCGGCTCGATCGTCGGCCTGCCGGTCGACAAGCTCTTCGTGGCCGGCATCCTGCCGGCGCTGCTTGAGGCCACGTTCCTGTTGATCACGGTGGCCTACCTGTCCTGGAAGAATCAGTACGGGGATATCGCACAAGCGCCGGACTTCAAGGGTTTCGGTCGCCGACTGCCGGGCGCCACGGCTGCTCTGCTGATGCCGGTGCTGATCATCGGCAGTATCTATGGCGGCTATCTCACGCCCACCGAAGTCTCGGCATTCGCCGCAGCCTATGCCGCGTTCCTGTGCGTGTTCGTGTATCGCAGCGTGCGTATTCGCGACGTCTGGGATGCCGCGCGTAACTCGCTGTTGCAGACGACGATGATCTTCGCAGTCGTGATGGGCGGCAGCCTGGTCGCGTTCATCCTGGCCCGCATGGGCGTGTCGGCGAACCTGATCAGTCTGATCACCGGGCTGGATCTGGCGGCCTGGCAGTTCTTGCTGCTGGTGAACGTGCTCCTGCTCATCCTGGGCATGTTCCTCGACGGGGTGGCCCTGGTCGTTTTGACCGCACCGCTGTTGTTCCCGTTGGCCCAGGCGGTCGGTGTCGACCCGGTCCATTTCGCCGTGATCATGGTGGCCAATTCCGAGATCGCCACAATCACGCCGCCGGTGGGATTGAACCTGTTCGTGATGAGCGGCATCGCCAAGACGCCGGTCCATGAAGTGGCCCGCGGCGTGCTGCCTTTCTACGGCATCCGTTTGGTGGCCTTGCTGATCATCACCTATGTGCCAGCGCTATCGCTGGCGCTTCTGTAGAGCGAAGGAGGAGAGCGCATGATTTCTCAACAGATGGCCGAGTTCGCCCAGAACCTCAAACTGGAGAATGTGCCGGCCGGAGTGGTCGAGCGTGCCAAGTATCTGATGCTCGATGCCATCGGCATCGGTTATGCGTCCGGGCGACATGCATTCGCCGACAAGGCGATCGCCAGTCTGGCCGATCTGGGCCCGGGCGAGCACCGCCTGATCGGCCAGGCGGCGACCGGTAGCCTGCGCGATGCGATGCTGGTCAACGGCGTGCTCGTGCACGGCCTGGACTTCGACGATACCCATACGGCGGGCGTCATCCATGCCACGGCCAGTGCGCTGCCCTGTGTGCTGGGCCTGGGCGAGAAATGCGGCAGCTCCACCCGCGACATGCTCGAAGCCTACGTGCTGGCCATGGAGGTTTCGACCCGGCTGGGCAGCGTCGCACGGGGGGCCTTCCATGCGGCCGGTTTTCACCCGACCGGGGTCATCGGTTTGTTCGGCTGCACGCTGGCAGCCGGTCGACTGCTGGGTCTATCGGTCGAGGCGATGCAGATGGCCCAGGGCATCGCCTTGAGCATGGCCTCCGGCAGCCTCGAATTTCTGGAGGATGGCGCCTGGACCAAACGGCTGCATCCCGGCTGGGCGGCCGGCGCGGCGACGACCGCAGCCATACTGGCCAAGAACGGCTTCGTCGGCCCCAAGGCGGCGTACGAGGGCCGCTATGGCTTGTTCAACATCTACCTGGGCGGGGAACGCGACAAGGCCGAGCTCGGCCTGGCGACCGATGGATTGGGCGCCGAATGGGAGATCGAAGGTGTGGCGGTCAAGCCGCTGCCGGCCTGTCATTTCACCCATGCGGCCGCCGATGCCGCGGCGATCATCCATCGCGAGCATGCGCCCGATATCGACGCCATCGAACGCGTGCAGGTCAAGGTGCCGGCCGGGGTGGTCAATGTCGTATGCGAGCCCGTTGCCAACAAGCAGCATCCGCAGAACAGCTACGACGCTCAGTTCAGCATTCCCTACACCGTGGCCAGCGGCCTGATCACCGGCGACTTCCAGCTGCGCGATCTCGAGGACGATGCATTGGCCGATAGCGCGCGCCTGGCGCTTGCCGAGCGGGTCGAATACGAGATCGACCCGGATGCCGATTTCCCGCGTTTCTATTCCGGAGAGGTCATCGTGCACATGGCCGACGGGTCCACCTTGACCCACCGGGAGGAGATCAATCGCGGCAACCGCGAGCGCCCGCTGACCAACGACGAGATCACCGCCAAATATCGCAAGAACATGGCTGAAGTGACGGATTCCGCCACCGCCGACGCCGTGCTCGCCGATGTGATCGCGATGGATCAAACAGATCGAGACGTTCGCGCGCTGGCCGCCACGCTCGCCAACGCGCGCAAGGCTTAGTTCCAAGGAGACACTCATGACAGACGCAATGGACCAGCAGGCAATCATCGATGCGGTCGATCGCTTCCTCGAGAGCGAGGTTCGGCCCTACGCCCACGATCTGGAAGCGGCCGACGAATACCCCACCGAAATCGTCGAAAAGATGAAGGAGATGGGGCTGTTCGGCTGCCTGATCGATACCGAATACGGCGGTCTGGGGCTGGATACGGCCACCTATGCCAAGATCATGGAGCACATGTCCGAGGTCTGGATGTCGCTGTCCGGAGTGATCAACTCGCACACGATCATGGCCAACACCGTCCAGCGCCATGGCACCGATGAGCAGAAATCATACTATCTGCCCAAGTTCGCCACCGGCGAAGTGCGCGGCGGCATTGGCCTGACCGAGCCGGACTGCGGCACTGACTTGCAGGCCATCCGCACAACGGCCGTACGCGACGGCGACGACTATGTCGTCAACGGGTCCAAGACCTGGATCACCAACAGCGGTACGGGCAACTGCATCGCGCTGCTGGTCAAGACCGACAAGAACGCCGATCCGCGACACAAGGGCATGAGCCTGCTGATCGCCGAGAAGGGCGAGGGCTTCGAGGTCACGCGCAAGCTCGAAAAGCTCGGCTACAGAGGTATCGATACCTGCGAATTGCTTTTCACCGAGTATCGCGTACCGGTGGATCGTCTGATCGGTGGCGTCGAGGGGCGCGGGCTGCAGCAGATCCTGTCGGGCCTGGAACTCGGGCGTATCAATATCGCCGCCCGCGGCGTCGGCGTGGCCCAGGCCGCACTCAACGAATCGGTGTCCTATTCCCAGGAGCGCAAGACCTTCGGCAAGCCGATCTGCGAGCACCAGGCGATCCAGCTCAAGCTCGGCGAGATGGCCACCCGCGTCGCGGCGGCACGGCTGCTGACCGAATCCGCGGCCAACGCGTACGACCGGGGCGAGCGCTGCGATATGGAAGCCGGCATGGCCAAGTACTACGCCAGTGAAGCCGCGATCGAAAACTCGCTCGAGGCGATGCGTATCCATGGCGGCTTCGGCTATTCGCGCGAGTTCAATATCGAGCGGTTGTATCGCGATGCGCCGCTGCTTGCGATCGGCGAGGGTACCAATGAGATGCAGCGCATCATCATCGCCAAGCAACTGATCGCGAGGAACCCGAAATGAGCCGTCCGCTCGACGACATTCGTATCATCACGGTCGAGCAGTATGGCGCGGGGCCGTTCGCGACCCAGTATCTCGCCGATCTGGGCGCGGATATCGTCAAGATCGAAAATCCGGCCAGCGGCGGCGATGTTGGCCGCCATGTCGGCCCGTACTTCTTTGGCGAGAACGACAGCCAGTTCTTCCAGTCATTCAATCGCAATAAGAAGAGCGTCACGCTCAACCTGAAGGATCCGGAAGGCTATGCCATCTTTCGCGACATGGCCAAGGACGCCGATGCAGTGTTCAACAATCTGCGCGGCGATATTCCGGAAAAGCTCGGGCTGACCTACGACGCGCTCAAGGACATCAATCCGGCGATCGTCAGCGGCCATTTGTCGGCCTATGGTCGTACCGGTTCGCGCAAGGCCTGGCCGGGCTACGATTACCTCATGCAGGCCGAGGCCGGCTATCTGTCGCTCACCGGCGAGCCGGGACAACCGCCCGCACGTTTCGGTCTGTCGATCGTGGATTTCATGACCGGCACCACGGCGGCCCTCGGGTTGATGGCGGGCATCACGCGCGCCCGCGCCAGCGGCGTCGGGGGGGACATCGACGTCTCGCTGTTCGATGTGGCGATCGGCAACCTGACCTATCTGGCCACCTGGTATCTGCGCGAGAACGTGATCACCGGGCGCGATCCGCGATCGGCGCATCCGTCGCTCACGCCCAGCCAGCTTTACAAGACCCGGGACGGCTGGATTCTGATCATGTGCAACAAGGAGAAGTTCTGGAACGTGCTGGCGGAGCGTATCGGCAAACCGGAATGGGCCGACGACGAACGTTTCTGCAACTTCTCCCAGCGTCTGGCCAACCGCGATCTGCTCACCGAGATGCTCGACGAGGTGCTGCTCGAGCACGACACCGAGTACTGGCTCGAGCAGTTCGGTGGCCAGGTGCCGGCAGCACCGGTGAATAACGTGGGTGAGGCCTTGGACAGCCCGTTCGCTCAAGAGCGCGGCGTCGTTGTGGACACCGAGCATTCAAAACTCGGCTCGATCAAGACGCTGGCCAGTCCCATTCGTTACCAGGGATCGCCCGTGCCGCTCGAGGCCGGTCACGGAATGGGTGACGATACCGAAGACGAACTGCGAAAAATCCGCGACGATGACGGGTGGATTCAAAGTCTTCGGGACAAACAGGTTATATGAGCGACGACTTCGAGCATCTGTTCTCGGGCCAGCCGCGCTATCGCGCGGTTGCCCAGACGCTGGTACGCGAGATTCAGAACGGGCATTTTCCCCAAGGCAGCATGCTGCCCACCGAAAGCGAACTGTGCGAGCGCTTTTCGGTGAGCCGGCACACGGTTCGGGAGGCGGTACGGCGTCTGCACGATGTCGGTCTGATCTCGCGCAAGGCCGGCGTCGGCACGCGCGTGGTGGCGACCGAGATCGGGTCTCGTTATATCCATACCAGCGACAGCATTACCGATCTGATGCAGTACGCACGCGATGTGCGCCTGGAGATCGAGCAGTGCCGGGAAATCGAGATCGACGAGGTGCTCGCCGAACTGCTGGAAAGCAGTGAGGGCAGTCGGTGGACACATGTCAGCGGTCTGCGCTATCTCAACGGTGAAAGCGTGCCGCTGGCAACCACCGATGTGTATCTGCCGCCGGAATACCGGCTGTCCGAGACCGAACTGGTCGAGGCGGCCCAGCCGATCTATCGTCTGCTGGAAAACCGCTATCGTCTCAAGGTCGTCCGAATCGACCAGCAGATCAGCGCGGTGCCGATCCCGGCGCAGGCTGGCGAGCGTCTTCAAGTCGATGCCGACTCGGCCGGGCTGAAAGTGGTGCGCAAATATTTTGCCGACGACGATGCGCTGCTGGAAGTCGCGGTCAGTCTGCATCACGGTGAGCGCTTTACCTATTCGGTATCTCAGCAGCTCGAGATCCAGACCATCGGACAGAGCCGGTGAGGGTCTCGGGCCGGCTGGCGGTCACGCTCGGCGCACAGTCCCTGGCGGCGCTTGCCGCCTTTGCACCCCCCGTGCTCGCGCCCGTCGCGCTCAAGGATCTGTCGCTGGAAAGCGATGCCTGGCTGGGGCTTTATATCGCGCTGCTGTACCTCTCGGGAATGGCCTCGACGCTGTCCAGCGGCGATCTGATTGCACGCCACGGCCCGATTCGGGTCACCCAGGCCAGCCTGCTGCTATGTGCGACAGGGATCGGACTGATCGCCTTCGGCCAGCCCTGGCTTTTGCCGTTCGCACCCCTGATGATCGGCCTCGGCTATGGGCCGGTCACGCCGGCCGGTTCGAAGATTCTGATGATTGGCGGCGCGCCGAAGGCGATGGGGCTGGTGTTTTCCATCAAGCAGACCGGTGTACCGCTGGGGGCGATGACCGGCGGCCTGGCATTGCCCTGGCTGATCGCGCTGGGCGGCTGGCGTTTTGCCGTGTGCGTGGTCGCAGTGCTGTGTATCGGTGCGGCCGGCATTCTGCAGCGCTGGCACGGTGATTTCGATACCGACCTGGATCGCCAGCGGCGGGTCACCTGGCAGCGTACCGCCAAATCGTTGGGCGCGCTGAAGGCCAATCGTGCGGCTTCGCAACTTGCCTGGTGTTCATTGTTCTTCGGCTGTATGCAGCTGTGCGTGATGACGTTCCTGGTCGCTTATCTGTCGCGCGTGTTCGAGATGAGCCTGCTTGCGGCCGGGCTGTTCATGTCGATCGCCCAGGCCGGCGGCATCGTCGGCCGCATCGGATGGGGGTGGCTGGTGGATACCGGTATCGGTGCCCGCGCCGTACTGATCGCCCTGGCGTTGACCATGGGCGGCACGGCCGTCGGATTGGGTCTGCTCCCGGCGACGACGCCGTGGTGGATCATCGCTGCGGTCGTTGCGGTGCTGGGCGCGAGTTCGATCGGCTGGAACGGCGTCTATCTGTCGGAGCTGGCACGCGTATCGGGTTTCGAGCAGGTCAGCACCATTACCGGCGCGGCGCTGTTTTTCACCTATCTCGGCGTCGTGCTGGGCCCGCCGGTCTTCGGCGGCGTTCTGGCCTTGACCGGCGCCTATACCGCCAGCTTCGCGATCATTTCTGCCGCGGTCGTGCTGGGCAGCCTGTTCCTGCTGTCGCGCATGCCCGCGCGGTATTCCTGAAAGTTTCACTTCTCCGAATCGAAAGACATCATGATCAATCGTTCCTATCTGTTCGTTCCCGGCAACCGGCCGGAGCGGTTCGACAAGGCCTGTGCATCAGGTGCCCATGTGGTGGTTCTCGATCTCGAGGATGCGGTCACGCCCGAGTCGAAAGACGAAGCCCGTGCAAAGATCCAGGCCTGGCTGGCCGAGGGCGGTCAGGCCTATGTGCGCATCAATGGTCTGGATAGCGACTGGTTCGAGGCCGACTGCGCCTTGTTGTCCGGACAGGGCGTTCGCGGCGTGATGCTGCCCAAGGCCGACGATCGTGCTCAGGTCGAAGCGCTCGCCGAGCGCTGCCCGGCCGGTATGGCCCTGGTGCCTCTGATCGAGTCGGCGATCGGCCTGCGCAATGCCTTCGACATCGGCCGGGTCGAAGCGGTGACGCGGCTGGCTTTCGGCTCGGTCGACTTCCAGGTGGACGCCGGCATCGAGTGCGATGACGAGGGTTTGCTGTATGCGCGTTCGAAGCTGGTCATCGACAGCCGTGCCGCCGGTATCGAGGCGCCGATCGACGGTGTCACGCTGGCGGTCAAGGATGCCGAAGCGGTAGGCCGGGACGTCGCCCGGGCTCGCGATATCGGGCTCGGGGCCAAGCTGTGTATTCACCCGGCCCAGGTAGCATCCGTCAACCAGGGGTTTCTGCCGTCGGCCGAAGAGCTCGAGTGGGCAGGCGAGGTCATCGAGGCGCTCGATGCCGCCGACGGCGTGGCCACTCACAAGGGCAAGATCATCGACAAGCCCGTGATCGACCGCGCACACCGCATCATGGCCGGCCGCGCCAGCGCCTGAATCCTCGTGCCCGGTCCGCTGCGAGCTTAGGCCCGCGGCGCGGCCCGGCAACGCATTCCACTATTTTTCGTCCTCAATGAATTGAATGTCATGAAAGTACTTGTGAGCATCAAGCGCGCGATCGACTACAACGTG
>NZ_APNH01000008.1 GCF_040361275.1 Salinisphaera sp. T31B1
ACTACGCCCAAGGGATTGAATAGAGACGCTCGAACGAGCGATGTCGACGCGGCTGGAGCCGTATTGGGCCCCGTGTGGAGCGAGCGAGACGCGCAGTGCCGACGGGTGTCCGGCGCACTGCGCCGGTGCGGCCAGCCTGTCTGAGCGTCGCCCAAGCGACGCGAGTTCTGGTCGCATCCCTTCGGCATGAGCATCGCAGTGGTTCGGCGCGCTTCGCGCCGACGCGTAACCCGGGTGTCTTTTCTCTTGGTTACTTCTCTTTGGACAAGCAAAGAGAAGTAGCTCGCGCTGCAGCGCGAAACAAGAGGTTCGATGAACTCGTGAGCGCCGGAAGACGGGTGGCTTAAATCCTGCGTCTTGAATCGACCCCGAAGACGAATTTGGACGGGAGTTTCGCACGGCTGTGCGAGGCACTTTCGTATGCTTGTCCGGGTAAGTCACCAAAGCAAAGGACACCCGATCTTGCGCCGATGCTTCGCATCGGTGCCCTGTGCTGCTCGCCCGTCCGGGGCGCAGCCGGAACTCGCCGCACTCCTGCGCGACTCAGACACCCGGCTGCTCTTCATCCCCGGCCGGCCTCCGCTGCTCGGCACTACGCCCAAGGGATTGAATAGAGACGCTCGAACGAGCGATGTCGACGCGGCTGGAGCCGTATTGGGCCCCGTGTGGAGCGAGCGAGACGCGCAGTGCCGACGGGTGTCCGGCGCACTGCGCCGGTGCGGCCAGCCTGTCTGAGCGTCGCCCAAGCGACGCGAGTTCTGGTCGCATCCCTTCGGCATGAGCATCGCAGTGGTTCGGCGCGCTTCGCGCCGACGCGTAACCCGGGTGTCTTTTCTCTTGGTTACTTCTCTTTGGACAAGCAAAGAGAAGTAGCTCGCGCTGCAGCGCGAAACAAGAGGTTCGATGAACTCGTGAGCGCCGGAAGACGGGTGGCTTAAATCCTGCGTCTTGAATCGACCACGCGGACGAAATTCAACTTGGGGTTTCGCACCGCTGTGCGAGTAACTTTCGTATGCTTGTCCGGGTAAGTCACCAAAGCAAAGGACACCCGATCTTGCGCCGATGCTTCGCATCGGTGCCCTGTGCTGCTCGCCCG
>NZ_APNH01000009.1 GCF_040361275.1 Salinisphaera sp. T31B1
TCCAGCAGGGCGGCCACGCGTGGCATCAGGTCCTTGCCGTAGGTGGTGTTGGGCCCGAGCACGTGGGTGTAGTCGCCCTCACGCACCGCGGCGACGATCTGCGGGGCGAGCGTGGCGGCCATCGGGTGGGCGTTGGCGGCGTGGTCGGCGTGCAGGACCCGGCTGACGCCGTCGAGCTGGGCAGCGTCTGCGGCGATCGCCGCGCCGTCGTCGGACAGCACGAGCACGTCGATGGCGTCGGCGTTGAAGTCCTGGGCACAGGTCACCGCACGGGCGGTGGAGGCGTTCAGCGTGCCGTTGAGATAATCGGCAACAATCAGAATCTTGCTCATAGCAGACCTTTCTCCTTGAGTTTGGCGATGAGCGCATCGGTGGATTCGACCTTCACACCGGCTTCACGGGTGGGCGGCGGCGCGGTCCGGGTGGTTTCCAGCCGGGCGGCGGCAGACACGCCGAGGTCGTCGAGGCTCATGTCTTCAATCGGCTTGCGCTTGGCCTTCATGATGTCGGGCAGCTTGAGATAGCGCGGCTCGTTCAGGCGCAGGTCGGCGGTGATTACCGCCGGCAGGTCGACCTCGAGGGTTTCCAGACCGGCGTCGATCTCGCGGGTGACCTTGGCGGTGTCGCCGGCCAGTTCGATCACCGAGGCGAACGTGGCTTGTGGCCAGTTCAGCAGGGCCGAGGTCATCTGGCCGGTCTGGTTCGAGTCGTCGTCGATGGCCTGCTTGCCCATCAGAAAGACCTTCGGATCTTCTTTTTCGGCAATGGCCTTGAATACACGGGCGGCCGTCAGCGGCTGAATCGGCTCGTCGGTCTTGATATGGATCGCGCGGTCGCAGCCGAACGCCAGCGCACTGCGCAGCTGTTCCTTGGCGGCTTCCGGGCCGATCGTCACGGCAACGATTTCTTCGGCGTCGCCGGCTTCCTTCCAGCGCATGGCCTGCTCGACGGCAATCTCGTCGAACGGGTTCATGCTGTGCTTGACGCCGTTCTCGACCACGCCGGAGCCGTCCGGCTTGATCTGGATGCGCACGTTGTAGTCGATCGCGCGCTTGATGCTCACAAGTACTTTCAT